>JBCDGX010000718.1:0-3319 GCA_038750805.1 Myxococcota bacterium | reverse complement strand
GTCGGGGCTCGAAGCGCTCCCCGGCGTCGAGGCGTTCGAAGTGGTGGACTGGCGCCGGCCGCTCCGGCGCTGAGGGCGCTATTCGCCCTCGAGCTCGCGGAACCAGTTGTCCTCGGCCTCGTTGATGTCCGTGTCCTCGGCCGTCGAGATCTCGAGGGGGACGCTCACGAGCTCGATGGCGAGGGGCTCGACGCCCTCCGAGGTGAAGCGGTTGGCGAAGCGCCGGCAGAGGCCGCTCTCCGGGTCGCGACCGAGGTCGCAGCGCGGCAGGTCGTTCGTGTCCGCCAGGACGACGGTCTCGAACGCGCGATCCTCGCCGCCGGGGTTGAACTGCCCGTCGCCGTTCAGGTCGAAGAGCACGCGGACCTGGTACTCGAGGCCGTCGAAGAGGATGTCCGGGAGCCGCGCCCGGTTATCCCCGCGGCGCATCAGCGCGCCCAGGCTCGAGAAGCGGAAGAAGCCCACGGCGCGCTGCTCCACGCCGCCATCGCCCACGCGGCTCGGGAGCTCGATGCCCTCCACGTGCACCTCCGCCGCTGCGAGGTCGAGGTCGGTCCCGTCGGGGAAGGACATCCCGTCGAAGAAGAACTCGACCTCGAGGCCGAGGGGCGCCCCGTCCGGGTCCGGGAAGTCGTCGAAGAAGAACTCGTGCGTGAAGACGGTCCCCTGGTCGTTCGGCGCCGTGAAGGGCGTCGCCGGTGCGTTCGCCGTCGCCGCCGGCAGGTCGAGGCAGACGCCCTCGAGGCGCCAGCCGTGGTCCAGGTCGAACTGGTACCCGCCCACGTCGTTGACCTCCGCGTAGAAGTCCACGGTGCCGGGCTGAAGGCCCGCCTGCTCCTGCGGGAACACGGCGTTCGGCATGATCAGCCGGAAGTTGAAGTCGCTTCGGCCGGGCCCCGAGAGCGGCTCGAACACCGCGAGGGCGTCGAGCGTGGGGACCGTCTGCCCGATGCGCTGGTGGATCACGCGGATCTCGAAGCGGTCGTTCAGATGCGGGCGGAACTGGTTCAGCCGGAGGTCGAGGTTGCACCCCTCGTCGCTGCGGAAGCCACTCGTGTCGTTGATCGCCGAGCAGCCCGCGAGGAGCGCCGCGGCGAGCACGAGCCCGCGGAGGATGGAGTTCATGCCGTGGTTGCTCACATGCATCATCAGAAGCGCCCCATGACGGTGGCGGTGCAGCCGAAGGGCCCGCAGGCCGCGCCGGCGGTGGTGGCCGGCGCCTCCGGATCGTCTTCGCCGCGCTCGAGGAAGAGGAGCCCGATGCCCGCGATGGTGACGGCGGCGCCGCCGAAGAGAAGGATGTCGGCGGCCAGCGACGCGGCGCCCACCCGGTCGGAGCTGCCCTGGAGGTCGAAGCCTGCAGCGCACACGTCGTTCGGGCAGGCGTCCTCGATGTCCGAGAACTCGCCCGACGCGATGACCCCGGCGGCCACGCCGCCCCCGAGCATCGCGACGCCCACGCCGCCGACGATGAAGCCGAGCGGGTTCAGGCCGCCCTGGTCCTCTTCACGGGCGGCCTCGGCCTCGGCCAGGGCCTGCTGCCGCTCGGCCTGGAGGCGCTCGCGCTCGGCCTCGAGGCGCTGGCGTTCGGCCTCGGCTTCGGCGTCGGCGGCTTCCTGCGCCTCGACCTGCGCCTCGAGCGAGCGCAGCCGGTTGGCGAGCTGGTCCGCGTTCTCGGCGTCGGGCTCCACGGTGAGGTAGGCCGCGAGCACGCGCGCCGCCTCCGAGAGGAGACCGGCGTCACGGTAGGCGAGGTAGGCGTTGAAGAGCAGCGAGCCCCGGCGCGAGAGCTCGTAGGAGCGCTCGAACTCTCGCCCGGCCTCCTCGAAGCGTCCCTCTTCGTAGAGCAGCTGGCCGACCCGGAAGGCCGAGCGCGCCGCCTCGTCGTCGAGGCCGCGGGTTCGCAGCGCCGCGGGACCATGAGGATCGTATTCCTCGTCCTCTGCGGCCGGGGCGGCGGGCTGGGCGAAGGCCGGCCCGGCCAGCGCCAGCATCAGAAAGCTGCCGAGCAAGAATCGCATGGGGGGCATCGTATCGGCCAAGGTCGTGGAAGGGGTACTTCGTGAGTCGTCCATGGGTGCCTTCCGGCCCCTCGGACGTTCAACGCGGGATCACCAGGCCACGGGTCGATTGCCGGGCAGGCGCTCGCCCTCGTCGAGCTGCCGGAGCACGCGCTGGAGGACGCGGCGATGACGTAGCACGAGCGTCCACGACGCAATGCCCACGAGCGGGAGGGGAATGGCCGCGTGCGCGACGGCGGCGCGGGCCCGGCCGATGCCCGGCACGCTCAGGCCTGCGGCGCGGAGGCGCTTGTGCGCGACGAGCAGCGTGACGCTCGCGGCCAGCGTCGGGACCCGGGCCAGGGCCAGCGATCCCTGAACGACGTTCGTCTCGCGCGGGCAGTCCTCCGCGTCGCCCTCGCAGCGGCTGGCCCAGATGAAGACGCCGCTCATGGACGCGATGGTCAGGAGGCCGATGGGAAGGAGGATGCGCGTCGTGCGGACGTGCCGGCGCGCGTCGGCGACGAGCGTGGCGTCGAGGTCATCGAGGCTCAGGAGCGTGACCCGGGGCGGTGGCTGGAGGGGCGGCGTCACGTAGCGGGTGGGCCCTGGCGCCGGGGCTGGCGTGGGGCTGGGCTCGTAGGAGTCCGGTGGCGGGGGGACCGGGGCCGGCGGCGCGGTGTTGAAGGGGTTCGCGTCGTCCGCGGGCGCCGGCGCGGGGGGCGTCGACGGCGCTGGGGGGGCCTCCTGCGCCGCGACCGGGACCGCGAGCAGGAGGCCAGCGATGAGAACGGGAACCGTGGGCCGCCGGCACCGGCGGCGATGGAGCGCGCGAGGCACGGCGCAAAGCTAAGGGGCCGGGCTCCTCTTGGCCAAGGCGGCGCCGCGGCGTGGTAGAGCGCGGCCGGAGCGACGATGCCGAACCCCGCCTCGACCTTGATCCTCTCGGCTTTGCTTCTCGCGGCGTGCGGGGGCTCGGAGGCGGAGGATCCGCCGGCGGCCCCGGAGCCCGCGGAGGCCCCGGTCGCCGAGGCGGCGCCCGCTCCGGAGCCCCCCGCAGCCGCTCCGGAGCCCGCGGCACCCGACGACGCCGTCGTCGCGGCGCCGCAGCCACCCAAGTCCAAGTCCAGCAACAGCCTCGTCCGGGAATCGCCGCCCACCGGCGACGCCGCCCCGACGACGACGACGACGGCTGTGACGGCGCCGCTCGAGGCCGCGGCGCCGCCCAAGGCCGCCCCGGTTGCCGCCGCGCCGCCGCCGCCGGTCAGCGCATCGGCGCCAGCGCCTTCCAAAGTCGCGACGCCCACGAAACCGCCGCC
>JBCDGX010000717.1:0-3320 GCA_038750805.1 Myxococcota bacterium | reverse complement strand
CCGTCGCGCTGGACGCGCCGGCCCCGAGGGCGAGCGGTCCCGTCGCCGTGATCGCCCGCCCCGAGGCCAAGAACGTCCCGAAGAGCTTCGTGGAGCTCCTGGACGCGAGCCTCGCGCTCCGCCCCCGCTGAGGCGCCGTGCTCCTCGCCATCGACGTCGGCAACACCAACACGGTCCTCGGCCTCTTCGACGGCGGGGACCTCGTGCACGATTTCCGCATCGAGACCGCCAAGGGGCGCACGACGGACGAGCTCCACGTGCTCCTCGCGAGCCTCGTGGACATCGCCGGTGTGCCCCGCCGCGAGGTGACCGACAGCATCCTCGCCAGCGTCGTCCCCACGATGAACGAGATGGTGGTCGAGGCCGTCGATCGGGCCTTCGACCACGACATCCTCGTGGTGAAGCCGGGCATCAAGACCGGCGTGCGCCTCCTCTACGAAAACCCTCGGGAGGTCGGCGCCGACCGCATCGTCAACGCCGTGGCCGCCTACGAGCGCATCGGCGGGGCCGTCATCGTGGTGGACTTCGGCACGGCGACGACCTTCGACTGCATCTCCTCGCGCGGCGAGTACCTCGGTGGGGCCATCGCCCCGGGCATGCAGATCGCTGCCCACGCGCTCTTCTCCCGGGCGGCGAAGCTCCCGCGCGCGGAGCTCGAGCGCCCGAAGGTGGCCATCGGGCGCAACACGGTGGCGTCGATGCAGTCGGGCATCGTCTTCGGGTACGTGGGCCTCGTGGACGGGCTCGTCCGGCGGCTCAAGACCGAGATGGCCGAGGAGGCCGGCGGGGTGGACGCCGTGCGCGTCCTGGCCACCGGAGGCCTCGCGCGCCTGGTCGAGAGCGAGAGCCAAACCATCGAAGACGTGGACGATTTCCTGACCCTCGACGGCCTGCGCCTGTTGTGGGAACGAAACCGCTGAGTCGTCTCCCGGAAATGGCGACATCGCCGAAAGATCCGTTTGCTGTAAGCGGTGATATGCCGGCTTCGTGTCCCGACGAGCCCGCCGCGGTGCCTACGCCTTCCGAGAAGCCCCTCGGGACGTGATCCGCGGGCGCCCCGCCGGCGTGCCGACCCCCGGCCGGCGGAGCTCGGTCCCGCCGAACCCCTTCCTCGAGTCGCTCCCGGCGCCGCCCACGCCGCCGAGCGGGACCCGGCACCACTCGGAGGTGCGCCTGCGGCCGCGGCCCCGGCGGACGCCCCCCCTGAGCGTCGAGGCGATCCGCTCGACCATCGACGCCGTCGGCACGGGCCGGCCAAGCCGGCCCGCGGACCCGGTGGAGGCGCTGCTCCGGGAGATCCTCGCCAGCAGCCCGGAGACGACGGTGAGCTGGGAGCATCGCGTCGAGCGCCACGCCGAGGCGATCCTCCCCCGGCTGACGCAGCTCTTCCCGGGGCCGCTCTGGTTCGACCGGCGACGGCCGCACCGGAGCCTCCCGGGTGGGGAGCACGTCAGCGCCCTGGCCCGCGCCCTGGTCCACGCCGGCGCGGCGGCTCGGCCCTGGGTGGCCCAGCTCCTCGTGGCGCCCTCGGAGCACGTCCGCTTCCACGCCTGCCTGGTGGCCGGCAGCCTGGCCCACCCCGAGCTCCTCGACCCGCTGGGGCACGTGCTCCTCGAGGGCGAGCGCGACGTGCGTCGCGCGGCGCAGGAAGGGCTCCGCGCCCACGCGCGCTTCCGCGAGTACGCGGGGCTCCTCGAGGCGCTTCGGGGGCTCGCCGAAAACGGCGCGCAGCGCGAGGTGTGGCGGCTCCGGGCCATCGAGGCCCTCGGCGCGCTCGGCGATCCGGCGGCGCCGGACGTGCTCGTCGAGCTCCTGGCCGACGAGGACCGGGCTATCGCGCGGGCTGCGCACGAGGCGCTTCGGGAGATCACGGCGCACGACCTCGGGACGCTGCGGCGGCCCTGGCAGCGCTGGCTCCGGAACCAGCGCTGGCGGCCGCGTTCGAGCTGGCTGGTGGCGGCGCTCGCGGACCGGCGCGCCGACCTCCGCCTGCACGCGCTGCGCGAGCTCGAGCGGATCGTGCCGCTGGGCATCGACCTGCCCGAGACCGCGCCGCCGGAGGACTGGGCGGACGCCCAGATGCGCTACGCGGACTGGCTTCGCCGGGACCGCTGAGCGCGTCAGCCGAAGCCGGGGGGCTCGTGCATGCCCTCGCCGAGGAGCTCGCTGCGGATGAGGCGCGTGAGCGCGTCGTGGAAGTACTCGACGGCGACGCGATCCGTGTCGGCCTCCATGTGCCGGTTCCCGACGCCCGAATCGTCCGTCAGGTAGACGTAGGGAGTGCCCGTGGCGGTGGCCATGGCGCGGAAGAGGAACTCGACCTCGCGGTCGGCGCCGCTCGCGGCCACGGGCAGGAGGCGGATGCCCCGCGCGGACGCCTCGAGCATCGCCTCCCGATGGCCGAAGCGCGTCGGGTAGCGCTGGGGCGGCGCGTCCGCGATCACCACGAGCACGCGCGCCGCGTCCGCGCGCCACCGAAGGCCTCGGACCGCGGTCTCGAGGCCCGCATGGAGGTCCTCGGGGTAGTCGCCGCCGCCGCTCGCGTGCACGCCGCGCATGGCCTGGGCGAAGCCCTGGGCGTCGCGGGTGAGGCGGATGCGCTGGAGGGGCTCGCGATCGCTGCGGTCCCGGTAGAAGACGGCGCCGACGCGCACGGCGACCTCCGGGTGCGCGCCGCGGATGCGCTCGACGATGCCGACGACCTCCTGGTTCACGTAGCGGAGCTCGTCCTCCATCGAGCCGGTGACGTCGATGAGGAAGGCGAGGTCGAGGCGCTGGGCCCGCCCCGGCGGCTGCACGGGAAGGCGGACGACGACGTCCGGTCCGTCGCCCTGGGCCGGGAGCTGCACCTGAAGGCGCTGCGTCGCGCCGCCCGCGCGGACGGTGACGAGCGCCGGCCCCTGCGCGCGCTGGCCCGCCAGCCCCGGGAAGTAGTCCCAGCGCCCGTCACCGTGCGTCTTCCCGACCACGCGACCGGCTGGTCCCTCGACGACGAGATCGGCCTCGCGGAGCGGTGAGCCCTGAAGGTCCGTCACCACGAAGCGCTGCCGGCGCCCCATGTCGAGGCCGAGGCGCTGGGCCTCGTAGGCGTGGCGCGCGAGGTAGGAGAGGTAGTTGCCGCGGCGATCGTGGTCGCCGACCGTCGCCGCCGTGAGCAGCCGCGCCGGGGGCGGCGCCTGGAAGGCGTCCAGGTCGCGACGCTCCTCCACCTCGACCACGGCCTCCACGCTGACCGTAGTGGTCACGGTCACGCCGGCCTCGTCGGCGAAGGCGACGCTCTCGCCGCCGGCGGGAGCGGCGGCGGGCGCGGCGGGCGCGGG
>JBCDGX010000716.1:0-3321 GCA_038750805.1 Myxococcota bacterium | reverse complement strand
GCTCGAGCTGCGTCCGGGCGGCGTCGTAGGCGTCCTGGGAGCGCGCGTGCCAGGCGAGCGCGAGCCAGCCCCCCGGCTCCCAGGGGTCGAGGCGCACGGCCCAGCGCGCCTCGCCCTCGGACGCCTCGGCGGCCGTGCGCGAGGGGAGGGAGGCGCGGGTCGAGAGCCAGGTCAGGGCGAGCACGAGGAGCGCGAGCGTGACGCCGGCCCCGGCGACGCCCGGCGCCTTGGCGCGGAGGACCGGGAGGGCGCCGAGCGCGGCGTAGGCGAGGGCCCCGAGCACGGCCGCGACCCCGTTCGGCGCCGCCACGAAGCCCGGGCCGACGGCGCGCCATCCCCAGAACGCGCCCGCGAGCGCGAGGGCGCCGGCGACGACCAGGCGCTCCTTCGGATGCACCAGGCGCGCCGCGAGCGCCGCCACGAGCACGATCGCACCCGCGGGGAGCGCGATGGCGAAGAGCGGATCGAGGAGCTCGGCAGGCACGCTCAGGCGAGCTCGACGAGAAGCGGGGCGTGGTCCGAGGCGCCCTTGCCGTGGCGCTCCTCCCGGTCGACGACGGCGCCGACGACGCGCGCGGCCACGGGCGGCGACGCGTACACGTGGTCGATGCGGAGCCCGAGGTTCCGCTCGAAGCCGCGGGCCCGGTAATCCCACCACGTATAGACGCCGCCCTTCGGGTGGAAGGGCCGGCAGACGTCCTCGAGGCCGAAGGCCGCGACGTGCGCGAGGGCCTCGCGGATCTCGGGGTTGGCGAGCACCGTCCCCTCGAGGTTCTCCGGGTCGGCGACGTCGTCGGCGAAGGGCGCGACGTTGTAGTCGCCGAGCAGCGCCACGGGATCCGTCGGCGCGAAGCGCCGGTCGAGGTACGCGCGGAGCCGCTTCATCCATGCGCGCTTGTAGACGTATTTGTCCGAGCCCATCGACCCGCCGTTCGGGAAGTACGCGCTCAGGAGATGCACGCCCCCGACGGTCGCGCCGATGAGCCGCGCGTGGTCGTCCTCGACGTCGTCGCCGAGGCCCACGTGCACGTCCTCGAGGGCGTGCTCCTCCTTCGCGACGATGGCGACGCCGTTGTAGGTGCGCTGGCCGTGGAAGGCCGCGTGGTAGCCGAGGCCCTTCACCTGCATGACGGGGAACTGGGCGTCCTCGACCTTCAGCTCCTGGAGGCAGACGACGTCGGGCTTCCAGCGCTCGAGGAAGGCGAGGAAGCGCGCCTCCCGGGCGCGGATCGAGTTCACGTTCCAGGTCGCGATGATCACGCCGCCGACCATGGGACGGATCCGCCGGAGGCGAAAGCGTCGAGTGGGTGGGGCGCCGTCCGCGCGAACCCCGGTGCGGGTTGGGGAGCCCGCCCCCATCGAACCCCGGGGCGGGTTGGGAGCCCGCCCCCATCGAACCCAGGTAGGGTGCGCCCATGAGCGAGCGCGAGGTCATCTCCACGCCGAAGGCCCCGGCGGCCATCGGTCCCTACTCTCAGGCGATCCGGGCGCGGGGCGTCCTCTACTGCTCCGGGCAGATCCCCTTGGACCCGGCGAGCGGCGAGCTCGTGGGCGGGGACGACGTCGCGGCCCAGACGCGGCAGGTCATGACGAACCTGGGCGCGGTGCTCGAGGCCGGCGGGAGCGGCTGGGCCCGTGTCGTCCGCTGCTCGATCTTCCTCGCGGACATGGACGACTTCCAGACCGTGAACGGCATCTACGCGGAGGCCTTCCAGGGCATGGATCCCCCGGCCCGCGCGACCGTCGCCGTGAAGACGCTCCCGAAGCAGGTGCGCGTCGAGATCGACGCCATCGCCCTCTGCGACGGCTAGCTCAGGCGAAGGTGTCGAGGTCGCCGAAGGTCTCGTCGCGGTCTGCGCCGACGCTGACGATGCCGATGGGGCAGCGGACGAGCTCGGCGATGCGGTCGATGTAGCGGCGCGCGTTCGCGGGGAGCGCGTCCATGCTCCGGCAACCGGAGATGTCCTCCGTCCAGCCGGGATGGGTCTCGTAGACCGGCTCCACCTCGGCCATGGCGTCGAAGGGCGGCTCGTCGTGCACCTCGCCGCGGTAGCGGTAGCCGGTGCAGACCGAGAGCTCGGGCATGCCCGTGAGCACGTCGAGCTTCGTCAGCGCGATGCGCGTCATGCCGTTCACGCGCACGGCGAGGCGGAGCGCCGGGGCGTCGAGCCAGCCGCAGCGCCGCGGCCGTCCCGTGGTCGCGCCGAACTCCGCGCCGGCCTTCCGGAGCGCCTCGCCGGTCTCGCCCAGGAGCTCCGTCGGGAAGGGGCCGCCGCCCACGCGCGTGGCGTAGGCCTTCGCGATGCCGATCACCTGGCTCACCGCCGTCGGGCCCACGCCCGCGCCGGTGCACGCCCCGCCGCTCGTGGCGTTGGAGCTCGTCACGAAGGGGTAGGTGCCGTGGTCGATGTCGAGCATCGTGCCCTGGGCCCCTTCGAGGAGGACTTTCTTGCCGGCGGCCAGGGCCTCGCCGGCGACGCGCGCGCCATCGCAGAGGAAGGGGCGGAGGCGCTCCCCGAAGCCGCGATAGGTCGCCGCCACCTCCGCCGCGCTCGGGAGCTCGCCGCCGAGGCGCGCCGCGGTGGGCGCCCAGCAGGCGAGGTTCTCGGCGATGCGGGCTTCGAGGTCGTCACGGACGAGGTCGCCCATGCGGATGCCTCGGCGACCGACCTTGTCCTCGTACGCGGGACCGATGCCGCGCTTGGTCGTGCCGATCTTCGGGTCCGCGCTCTCGCGGAAGCCGTCGATGAGCTTGTGCTGCGGCAGCACGACATGGGCGCGGTCGGCCACGTGGAGGAGGTCCGTCGCGACGCCACGCTCGCTCAGGCCGTCGATTTCCCGGAGCACGGTCTCCGGGTCGATCACCGTGCCCTGGCCGATCACGCAGGTCGTGCCCTCATGGAGGATCCCGCTCGGCACCAGGTGGAGGACGATCTTGTCGCCACCCACGACGAGCGTGTGGCCGGCGTTGGCCCCACCCGCGTAGCGCACCACCACGTCGGCCATCGGCGCGAGGAGATCGACGATCTTCCCCTTGCCCTCGTCGCCCCACTGGGCACCGACCACCACTGCTGCGGGCATCGTCTTCCTCTCGACTCCTGCGCGGAGCGCCTGGGCGCCACCGGGCGCCGGATCCTAGACCTAGCCTCGGCCGAAGGCGAGGCAGCTCAGGGGGTCGCCTCGTCGGGCGCTTCCCGGAGCCAGGGGGTGAGCTCGCGGAGGGCGTCCGCGACGGCCTCAGGCGTGCGGACGTCGCGGGGGAGCGAGCGCGTCGCCCCGTCGCTGCGGCGCCGGACCCGGCGCCCCGCCAGCGCGCCGTGG
>JBCDGX010000715.1:0-3356 GCA_038750805.1 Myxococcota bacterium | reverse complement strand
GGCGGCGCTACAGCGCCGCTCGAAACCCGCGGGACTTACGGTGTTTGGCCGCGCCGGTGGCGAGGCCCGCGCCGACGATGCCGAGGCGCGGGATGAGCGCGAGGTTGAGCGTCGCGTTCACGGCGATGGCGACGAGGTTCGCGAGGAGGAAGGGCCGGCTCGCCCCGAAGCCCTGGAGGATCGCCCCGGACATGCCGAGCAGGCCGGTGACGAGGTTGCCGAGGAGGAGCACGCCGAGGGTCTCCGGCTGGACCACGTAGGCCTCGCCCGCGAGGGAGATCAGCTCGACGGGGAAAAAGAGGAGCAACACCCCGATGGCGAGCTGGATGCAGGTCGTCAGGTGCACCGCGTAGCCGTGCACGCTCCGGAGCGCCGGTCCGTCCTCGCCGGGCCGGAGCGTGGCCACCACGGGCACGATGACCTGGTCGTAGCTCTGGCGGATGGAGCGGGTGCCCGCGACCAGCATCGCCATGAGCCCGTAGACGGCGGCCCGGGGCGCATCGAGGAGCGCGAGCACCATCCACACGTCGATGCGGAGCATCAACCCGGTCACGAGGTCGGCGAAACCGAGGGGCAGGCTGAAGGCCCACATGCCGGCCGGGAGCGGCCCGGCCCGAAGCGGACGCAGGCCCGGGAAGGCGCGGCGCGTGAGCACGAAGAGCCCGATCGCGCCGAGCCCCGTGGCCAGCGGGAGGCTCGCCGCGACGCCCCAGTCCGGGAGCCCCGCGAGCCGCGAGAGGATGCCGAGGAGCGGGGCGAGGGCGCCCACGAGGCCGTAGACGAGCAGCTCCCGCACCTCCGGGCGCCGAAGCCCGTCGAAGGCCCCCGCGAGGAGCTGCATCACCCCGTAGCCAGGGATGCCCAGGAGGACGAGGAGCACGAAGCCGCGGTCCCCCATGCGCTCGGGCCAGAGCGCGCCCATGGGCGGTCCGAGGGCCAGCAACGCGATGCCGACGCTGAGCACCGCGAGGAGGAGCACGCGGCGGAGCGCCGCGCCGATGGCCTCCTCCGCGCTCTCGGCGGGCGCGCCCTCCCCGCCGGCGACGCGGGCGGCGACGTGGCGCATGAGGCCCCGGTCGAGGCCCGCCGTGACCAGCTTCGAGAAGGTCAGCGCGAAGAGCTGGGCCGACACGTACACGCCGAAGAGCTCCGGCGGGCAGAGCGCCGCGAGGGCGATGTTCAGCGCCGGCGCGACGTTCCGCGCGCCGAAGCCGATGACGTTGATGAGCGTGCCGCGGCGTAGAAACGCGAGGTCGCGCGCGAGGCGTTCCTCGGCATCGGCGGCGCCGCTCATTCGCAGCCACTTAGTACGCTTGCTAGAAGCCGGCCATGAGCGACGACGGCGTGCTCGTCTTCGGGGCCGGGGCCATCGGAGGCTACGTGGGCGCGAGCCTGGCGAGCGCGGGGGTCCCGGTGGCCCTCGTGGGGCGGCGATGGATGCTGCACGCGGCGCGCGGCGGCATCCGCCTGACGGATCACGCGGGGCGCGACGCGCAGGTGGCCGGCGAGTCCCTCGCGCTCCTCGAGCACGCCCCGCCGGTCCTGCCGCGGGTGGTGCTGCTCACGGTCAAGAGCCGGGACACGCGGGCCGCGGCGGAGGCCCTCGCGGCCGGTCTGCCGGAGGACGGCCTGGTCGTCAGCCTGCAGAACGGCGTCGGCAACCCGGCCGTGCTCCGCGAGGTGCTGGGCGCCGAGCGCGTCGTCGCCGGCATGGTGCCCTTCAACGTCGTGCTGACCGAGCTCGAGGGCGGCGGGCTGCACTTCCATCGCGGCACGAGCGGCGACCTCGCCGTCGAGCGGCATCCGGCGCTCGCCGCGCTCCGGGACGCCTTCGCGGAGGCCACCCTACCCCTCGAGGAGCACGAGGACTTCGCGCCGGTCGCCTGGGGGAAGCTCTTCCTCAACCTGAACAACGCCCTGAACGCCCTCGACGGGCGGCCCCTGGTCCAGCAGCTCCGGGACCGCTCGAGCCGCCGGGTCCTCGCCGCCATGCAGCGGGAGCTCCTCCAGATCCTGAAGCGCGCGGGCATCACGCCCGTGTCCTTCACGCCGGTGCCGCTGCCCCAGGTGCCCCGCATCCTCGAGCTGCCCACCTTCCTCTTCACGCGGGTCGCGAAGCGCATGATCACCATCGACCCGGAGGCGCGGAGCTCCATGGCCGACGACCTCGAACGCCGCCGGCCGACCGAGATCGACGCGCTCCAGGGCGCGGTGGTGGACCTGGCCCGCGCCCATGGCGCCGCGGCCCCGGTCTGCGCCGCGGTGACCGGGCTCGTGCGGGAGGCCGAGGCCGCCGGCGTCGGCTCGCCGGGCCTCGAAGGCAAGGTCATCGCCGCGCGCGTGCTCTGACCCTCACTCGGGCTCGTAGGCGATCTCGCCCATCTCGTAGGCGTCGAGCTCGGGTGCGTCCTCGGGCGGGGTGTCCGGGGCCGGCTCGGGCGGAGCGACGAAGACCGGCTCGCCCATGAGCGGCGCCTCCAGGGGCGCGACCATGGTGCCCATGACCGGCTCGGGCGCGACGATCGGCGCCCCCATCATGGTCACCGACGCGAGGCCCGTCGCCGCCATGCCAGCCATGGCGAGCCGGCGCACCCTTCGCCCTCGGGAGCGCGGGGGCGGGCAATCGGCCGTGACGAGGGTCCCGTCGGCCCGGCGCCGGAAGCGCACGCAGAGGTCGCCCTCGCCCAGCGTGATCAGCTCCTCCGCGTCGGCGCGGGTCATGGCCGAGAGGTCGTACACAATCTTCCGGCAGTGGCCGCAATGCCGTACGGCGCCCTCGCCCTGCATCCCGGCCCAGGAGACCTTGCAGGGCTTCTTCACGTCGATGATGTCCAGCTCAGGGCGCATGGCCTCGCTCCTCCTCGCCGCGCGGCGGCGGCGCAAGGAGGAACGCGCGAGCGGCGCCCGACCTTGGGAGCCGGCGTGAAAAAGCGCGGCGGGGCTCAGGCCCGCGTGCGCGGCATGCCGAAGTCGCGGAGGAGCGCCGGCATCAGGAGCAGCTCGGCGAGGAGCGCGGCCCCGATGGCGACGCCGCTCAGCTCCGCGAAGAGGCGCACGGGCTCGAAGCTGCTCACGAGGAGCGCGCCGAAGCCGAGGAGGAGCGTCAGCGCCCCGAGCACCACGGCCCGGCCGCTGTGGCGCATGGTCTCCGCGATGGCCTCCTCGAGCTGGGCGTCCGAGGGGGCCGGGCCGAGGCGCGCGAGCTCCTCCCGGTAGCGCACGACGACGTGGATCGTCCCGTCGACCACGAGCCCGAGGCTCACGGCGAAGACCATGGCCGTGGACGCCGTGATCGGGATGCCGCGCACGGCCATCCAGGCGCCGATGGCCGCCAGCGGGATCACGTTGGGCGGAAT
>JBCDGX010000714.1:0-3366 GCA_038750805.1 Myxococcota bacterium | reverse complement strand
GTTGCCGCCGTTGCCGCCGCGCAGCTGCGAGTCCTGGACGGCCCGCTGCGAGAGGTCGCAGAGGCCGAGGCGCGCGTAGGCGAGGGCGCGGATGGCCTCGGCTGCCGGCCGCGCCTCCGGCGCCACGGGACCGCCGAGACCGAGCGAGCGCACCTCGAAGGCGAGGATCTCGTCGGGGATCTCCCGGGACCGGCTCTCCGCGTCGTGCTCGAGGAGCGCCAGCACGTAGAGCAGGCGACCGTCCTCGGCCGGCATGTTCGGGGCGCCGAGCGCGCGGAGGTCCGGCGCGATGGTGGGCGGGCCGTCGACGCGCTCTTCGCGCGCGTGCTCGAGGAGCGAGGCCGCGAGCTCGTTCGCCCGCTCCCGGTCCGCGGAGAGGGCTTCGAGGCTCTCGCCGAAGCCCTCGCCGCGCCGCGCGATGTCGTGGAGGAGCGCTTCGTGGAAGCGCACGGAGGTCCGGTCGAGGTCGAGGCGCAGCTGCTCCGCGTCCCGCGGCATGCTCGCCGGTCGCTCCGGGAGATAGTGGTAGGCGAGGCCCGCGCCGCCGCAGAGCGTCATCATCGACACGGCCGCCATGAGCAGGAGCGTCTTGTTCGCGCCGGGGGCCCGTTTCGCGGCGCTCACGGTCGCACCTCGAGGGCTCGCGTGGAGGAGGTCATCCACGGGTCGGTGTGGCCCGAGGGGGCCGCAATCCATGAGGAAATCCCGTCGTACCGCGTTGGTTCAGCCATGGGTGCCAGCCGAGTCCTGGGGCCCGAGGCCGGGGGCTGCCAGCGAGGGCCGCTGGCGATGTCACCGTCGAGGGACGAGCTCGCCGCTCCCGACGAAGCGGTCGCGAAAGCGCCGGATGCGCCGGAGCTGCGCGCGGTCGAAGGCCGGGGGACCCTCGCCGCGCGCGTAGCTCATGATGTTCCCCGGCACGTCGCTATGCGGATTGCCGAAGAAATGCCCGAGCTCGTGGCCGAGCACGCTCGGTCCGGCGATGCGGCTGAGCAGCACGTAGTGCCGGTAGGTGCCCGTGCTCCGGCTCCGCCAATGCACGCCTTGGATGAAGCCGGGCTCGTCGACGTTCGCGAGGCTCTCGACGACGAACACGTGCACGAGCGCCGGCCCGACGCGCGGCGCGAGGCCGTGGCGATCCCGGCGCGTCGTCATCACCCGATGCGCGTCTGGCAGGGGCTCCGTCGCGGCGCGCGTGAAGGCCACGCCGGCGGGCGCGAAGAGCCGGTTGGCCTCGGCGACCTGCGCGTCCAGCCAGCCGTCGTCGCGCACCGGCGCGCCCTCGGTGCGGGCCACCTCGAAGCGGATCCCGAAGGTCGTCGGCTCCTCCGCCCGCGCCGGTGTCGCGAGCACCCAAAGCAACGAAACGGCGGCGACGAGTCGCATCGGGTGAACCCTCGCACGCCATGGGGCCCGGCGCCGTAGCGCTCGCCCTCCCCCTTTGGTAGCTCGTCCTCGTTC
Organism: Myxococcota bacterium; assembly: GCA_038750805.1. Classification (GTDB taxonomy): domain Bacteria; phylum Myxococcota_A; class Polyangia; order Polyangiales; family Houyiibacteriaceae; genus CALCTH01. The sequence goes on along the minus strand of JBCDGX010000714.1, from coordinate 1,905 downwards.
CCCGCGGAAAGGCCGCGGAAAGGAGGACCCATGAAGAAGCTCGACAAGGAAATCTGGATCGTCGGCGCCAAGCGCACGCCCTTCGGCGCGATGAACGGCTCGCTCAAGCGCATGAGCGCCATCGACCTCGGGGTGCACGCCTCGAAGGCCGCCATCGAGCAGTCCGGTGTCCAGGCCGCGGACTTCGACCACGTCATCCTCGGCAACGTCCAGCAGACGAGCGCCGACGCCATCTACGGCGCGCGCCACGTGGGCCTCAAGAGCGGGCTTCCCATCGAGACGCCGGGCCTCACCGTGAACCGACTCTGCGGCTCGGGCTTCCAGGCCGTGGTCACCGCCGCGGAGCAGATCGTGCTCGGCGACGCGAAGGCCGTGCTCGCCGTGGGCGCCGAGAACATGAGCCAGGCCCCGCACTCGATCTGGGGCCTCCGCGACGGGCAGAAGTTCGGCCGCCCCTCGCCGATGGTCGACACGCTCTGGGAGGCGCTGACCGACTCCTTCTGCAAGACGCCCATGGGCGGGACGGCCGAGAACCTCGGGAAGAAGTACGGCATCACCCGCGAGCAGTCGGACGCCTTCGCGCTTCGGAGCCAGCGGAACTGGAAGAAGGCCCAGGACGCCGGCTTCTTCGCCGACGAGATCGCCCCGGTGGAGCTGAAGACGCGCAAGGGCACGAAGGTCCTCGACACGGACGAGCACCCGCGGCCGGAGACCACGCCGGAGATCCTCGCGAAGCTCCCGCCGGTCTTCCAGAAGGACGGGCTCGTCACGGCGGGCAACGCCTCGGGCATCTGCGACGGCGCGGCGGCGCTCGTGGTCGTCGATGGCGCCTGGGCGAAGGACCAGGGGCTCACGCCGCTGGCGAAGCTCATCCAGTGGGGCGTCGCCGGCGTGGAGCCGACGATCATGGGCATCGGCCCGGCGCCGGCGATCCGCATCGCCCTCGAGCGCGCCGGCGCGAGCCTCGGCGACGTCGATCTCTTCGACGTGAACGAGGCCTTCTCGCCGCAATGGCTCGCGGTGCAGAAGGAGCTCGAGCTCCCCGACGAGAAGTCGAACGTGAACGGCGGCGCGGTGGCGCTCGGGCACCCGCTCGGCGCGACGGGCGCGCGCATCACGACGAACCTGATCTACACGGCGCGCAAGCTGAACAAGGGCCTCAGCGTGGGCTCGGCGTGCATCGGCGGCGGTCAGGGCATCGCCGTGGTGCTCGAGACCGCATGAGCGGCGCCGGTGCCTCGGCGGACGGGCGCCCCAACCCGACCGCTTTTCCCTCGGGGGACGGGCGGCCGTCCCCGGGGGGCTTCGCTCCGCGGGTGCTGGTCGCGGGGGCGTTCGGCGGCAGCGTCCGCCTGACGGCCCCGCAGCGCCTGGAAGCGGAGCTGCCCCACGGGCCGCTGACCCTGCTCATGGCGGTGCCGGCGCTGGTCTTCGGCGTCGGCGGTCTCGCCATGCTCGGGCTCGCGTTGACGGGCGGGGCGCCCCTCGAGGCGCTCGTCGGCACGATCATGGGGCTCGCGCTGGCCGCGGCGCTCGGCGTCGCCGCCTGGCGGCGGACGAAGTCCATGGGCCGCTTCGTCATCGACGGGGCGGCTCGCCGCGTGGCGAAGGTGCGCGGCGACGAGGAGAAGGAAGGCGCGGGCTTCGACGCCGTCGCGCGCGTCGAGCGCCGCTGGGATCCCTTCCACCGCGGCTTCGTCCCGCAGCATTGGCTCGTGCTCCACCTGAAGGACGGCCGACGCTACCGCCTCGGCAAGGGACCCCGCGAGCAGGTCGACGCCACGCTCCAGCTCCTCGCGAGCTGGGGCGTGCCGGTCGTGGCGCCGCGCTGATCAGGCGAGCGGGTCGCGGCAGATCTCGGCGACGGGGAGGCTCACGCCGAGGCTCCCCAGGGCGACGTCGCCG
>JBCDGX010000713.1:0-3369 GCA_038750805.1 Myxococcota bacterium | reverse complement strand
GCCCCACGGCGCCCACGCCGCCGGTCGCAAGCGCGCCCGGGGTGGTCGAAGGCACGCCCCTGGCGGCGGACGCGCGCCTCGAGGGCGGGGTGATCGTCGGCGCGGCGCATTATTGGTTCGGCTTTCCGGCGCGGCCACGCGCGGGACAGGTGAACGTCGTCGTCGAGGTGCCGGCGGGCACGGCGGCGAAGTTCGAGGTCGACCACGAGGCCGGCGTGCTCCGCTGGGAGGAGCGGGGCGGGGCGCCGCGGGTGATCGACTACCTGCCCTACCCGGCAAACTACGGGATGCTCCCGCGCACGCTCCTGCCCGAGGACGACGGGGGCGATGGCGACCCCCTCGACGTGCTCGTGCTCGGGCCGGCGCTACCGCGGGGAGGCGTCGTCGAGGCGCGGGTCGTCGCGGTGCTCGGGCTCCTCGACGAGGGCGAGGCCGACGACAAGCTCATCGCCGTGCCGGCGACGCCGGCCTACGCGGACGTTCGGGACCTTCGGAGCCTCGACGCGCGCTTCCGGGGCGCCCGGACCATCCTCGAGACCTTCTTCTCGTACTACGAGGGCGAGGGCGTGACCGAGCTCCGCGGCTGGGGCGACGCGGAGGAGGCCGAGGCCTTCGTCGACCACGGCGCCGCCGCCTTCGAAGCGGCGCATCCCGAGGGCGCGTAGAGGCTCAGCCCGCCGAGGCGGCGGCGCGGAGCGCGCTCACGCGGACCACGTCCTCGCGGACGATGAGGTCCTTCAGGCTCTCGCGGTCGATGCGGCCGATGAAGCCGTCCCCGTGACGCCGGAGGAAGAAGGTCTGAAGCACCTCGTGCGTCGGGGCGTCGTCAAAGTCCACGCGCACCGCGTAGGGGCCGCGATGCTCCCGAAGCTCCGCCCGGAGCTCCGGCGCGAGCTTGGCGAGCTGCGTGCGCGTGAGGCGGGCGCGGGCGGGCGGCGCCTCGTCGCCGACGGTCCGGCGGACGATGACGACCTCGTGGTTCGGGTCCGCTTCGGGCGCGGCGCAGGCAGACAACATGAGGACCGGAATGATCGCGTACTGCTTCATCTTTACTTTTCTCGGCGTCCCACCCGCCTCGACCGCCACCACTTCTTGTGTCGCATTTGCGCGCCTACGGTTCAGTCGAACCCTGCGTCGGGCGAACACGGCTCTGCGTTTCATGAGGCCGAGGAAGCTGATGGCGTAGAGAGATCGCTCCCAGGAACCATGCGACGAGCACCGCGAGGTACAGGACCGCCGTCGGCCGCAGCGCCATCGAGAAGCCGACGTAGCCCGTGAAGACCACGATGGCGCCGACGCCGCGCCCGAGGCGCTCCATCAGCCCGAGAAGCACGGGTCGAACGCTCTCCGCGTGCGGGGTGGGCACGGAGAAGACCGCGCGGTCGAGGCCCTGCCCGTACACGCTCTGCTCGAGGATCCCCTCGAGCATGCGCACGACGTAGATGCTCGTGAGCGTGAGCTGCGCCACCACGAAGGTCGTCCCGAAGGCGAGGGCCAGGGGCATGGTCGCGATGCCGATGGCGAGGCCGAAGCGGTCCAGGATGCGGTTCGAACCGGTCAGCAGTAGAAGGAAGGTTCCGCCATTGAGCCAGAGCTGGAAGTCGGCGAAGAAGCTGGTCCGGCCGTCCGCGTGCTCCACCTCGAGGGTGACGACCCAGTAGAAGAGAAAGCCGGCCAAGCTCTCGGCGACTCCGGTGGCGAAGATCACGCCCGCGAGGCGGCGGAGCACCGGGGTCTCGCGAATCACGCGGGCCGCGACGTGGAGGCTCTCCATCTCGTCGTCGGCGGGCAGGGCCTCGGCCATCGCGTCGTCGCGCGTGGGGCTCCCCGGCTCGGAGAGGCGCGCGACGCGCTGGAGCACGAGGGCGAAGGCCAGCATGCAGAGCGCGATGAGCAGCATGAGGTCGTCGCGGGCCGCCATGTAGCCGAGGCCGAAGGTCGCCTCGAGCCAGGGCACGAGGAGCTTGGCGACGAGGCTCCCGACGACCGCGCCGCCTACGAAGGCCGCGGTGCTCCAGGCGAAGGCCGCCGCGCGGGTGGCGGGCCGATGGAGCTCGGCCACGCCGCGCTTCACCGTCGGGCCGAGGAGCGCGCCGACGGCGCCGAGCCAGACGAAGAAGCCGAGGTAGACGGCCCGGAGGGCGTCCACGCGCTCGGCGAGGCCCCAGGTCGCGAGGCGGAAGGCGAGGAAGCCGAGGGCCACGGCGCCGGCCACGCGCGCCGCGAAGCGCCCGAAGCCGAGGCTGGCGCTGCCCCGGAGGAGCGCGCTCGAGAGCGGCACGGTGAGGAGGGCGACAGAGAGCATCGCGAGGGGCGCGAGCTCGAAGCCGACGTTGCACGTCAGGGAGCAGTCCCGGATGATCTTCCCGAGGCCGAAGGCGAAGCCCACCAGGAACGCGGGCGCGGTCGTGAGAAGCGGGCGCGGAGGCATGGCGGGTCGGCGGGGGTCGGGACGGGCCGGACGCTCGGTGCGGGCCCCGCCCCCGCGAACGCGCGAGGGGCGGCGACGTTACGCCGCGCCAGCTCCCGTGCCCATGCCCCTGCCCCTGCCCTTGCCCGCGTGTGCGTGGCGCAGCAGATGGGTCAGGTTGGTCGGAGCGCTGCGTGGAGGGAACGCCGGCCGTACCCGTTGCGGGCAGGGGCAGGGGCAGGGGCAGGGGCACGGGCACGGGAGCAGGCGCTTTCAGCGCGCTGCTACAGACCCTGGACGCGGAAGAGCAGGCCCTCGAAGAGGCCACTCCGTTCGCCGCGCTCGTGGCCGACGGCGAGGAAGGCGACGCCCTCGCGGCTCCGCGTGGCCCCGGCGACCCAGGGGAGGGGAAGGTCCAGGAGGCGGAGGAGATCGATGCTCCCGCGGCGGCTCCCGTCGGCCGCGAAGAAGCGGAGCCGGCGCGCGTGCGCGTCCACGACGGCGAGGCTGCGCTGGTCCCCGAGCAGGGCGCGGGTGCGGACGATGGGGTCGCGCTCCCCTTCCTTGCCGAGCTGCACCGGCGCCTTGCGCCCATCCGGCTCGTAGGCCGTCAGGAGCCGATCCGGACCGACACGAAGGGGCGCGACCCAGAGCCGCCCGCCCGCGAAAGCGGCGAAGCGACCACGGAGGCGAAGGCCTTCTTCGTCGAGGCGGAAACGCCGCGCGCAGCCCACGGGCTCGAAGTCGATGCCGACGAGCTCGCCGCCGGTGGCGAGCACGACGCCGCCCTCGTCGTCCACCGCGAGGGCCTCGCCGCCCACGTCGCAGCGGCGGACCTCGTCCCCGGCGACGCGCCAGCTCTGCGCGCGCCCCGCCGCGTAGATGCGGCCGGAGTCGTCGCCGGCGAGGAGCGTCGGCGGGTCGTCGCCGGCCTCCGGGAGCCGGAGCACGCCCGCGTC
>JBCDGX010000712.1:0-3370 GCA_038750805.1 Myxococcota bacterium | reverse complement strand
TGGACCTCGACCGCGTCCCGGACGGCGTCGTGGGGCACGCCCGCGAGAAGGCCTGCTGGGACGCCCGGGTCGCGGTTCACGACGTAAAGCTGGTCTTGCCCCATGGGTCGCTCTCTCCGGGAACTAAGGCTTCTCGGCCGGCCCGGAACGCGACCAACCTAGCCTAGCCGCGACCCGGTGATTCCCATGGCTGCGCCCAGATGCCCATGAGCGCGAACCGAGCAGGCTACGTGGCCTGTGGACGAAGGTGCCACGAGGGTGTCCGCGCTGGACTCGAATCAGCGGACCCCGAGCGAGGGCGGACGCAGTCACGTGGAGGCCTGGCCTACCCCGCGTCCTGAAATCCACGTGGTAGCCGGCGCGGTGCTTTACGTGCTCGCGGAGATGCTCCTGCAGCGAGCGAGGTCGGACGCCATCGGGCGCGGGAGGGCCTTGACGGGCACCCGCGGCCCAGGCGATCGGCTCCGCATGGGCATGCAACTCTACGTGGTGGCGGCCGAGAAGACCCTCGCTCGCGCCTTCTTCGAACAGGAGGATTGGTGGGAGCGCGTGGAGTCGCCGTCCCCGGACTTTCTCGTCGCGGATCTCGACAAGGCCTGGGATGCGCTTCGGTTCGTCCTGGCGCGCGCGCGCGAAGGCGACGACCCCGGCGCCTTTATCTACGCCGGCGGCGAGGACGTAGGCGACGACCTGGGCTACGGCCCCGCGCGCTTCTTCGACGCGACCGCTACGGCAGCGCTCGCTTCCTCCGTGGAGTCCATCGACGACGACGCCTTCGACGGGGCCTTCGATCCGGCCGCGATGACGTCCGTCTACCCGATGGTGTGGGACGAGCCCCGCGCCGACCTCCTGGAAGAGCACCTCGACCACTTCCGGCGGCTCAAGCAGGTCCTCGTCGCTGCGCGCGAGCGCGGCTGGAGTCTCTCGGTCGCGATGACCTGAGCGCCCCCCGGCCGCTGCGGATGAGCCGGGACGGGGCCGACTCACCATTGCCCACGCTTCCGGCTCCGCAGGCGCGAAGGCGGTGCTTCGAGAGTGTCTGCCGAACGCGCCGTCGACCGCGTCCTCGTCACCGCGGAGCATGACCTCCAACGACGCATAGCTTCGACCAGCTCAAGGCGTCCTCCCCCACGCCCAGCCCCCCTCCCGTTCTATGCTCGCCGGGTGGACGTCATCCTCATCGCCGCCGGGGCGGCCTTTCTGAGCTTTTTCGTCGTGGTGTTCGCCATCGTCCGCCGGCCGCCGCCTACGCCGGGGCCGGACCCGCGCCTCGAGCCGAAGGACGAAGGCGAGGCCTGACTCAGGCCGGTGGGGCGCTCGGCCGCCGCCGGGCCTCCGGCACGTGGTCGTCCCACCAGCTCCGGGCGCGGGCGGGCGTCCACGGCGGGAGCACGGCTTCAAGCTCCCGGAGGCGCACCGCGAGGGTCTCCGCCGATGGCATGCGCTCGGCCGGGTCCTTGACCAGGCACTCGAGCACGAGCGCGTCCAGGTCCTCGGGGAGGCCCGGGGCGCGGGCCGAGGGAGCCTCCGGCGCCTTCGTCACGTGCGCGATGACCACGTCCATGGCGTTCCGCCCTTCGAAGACCGTCTCGCCCGTGAGCAGGAAGAAGGCCACGCAGCCGAGCGCGTAGAGATCCGCCCGCCCGTCCACCGGCGCCTCGCCCGTCGCCGCCTCGGGCGCCAGCGTCGCCGGCGTCCCCCGGATCGTGCCGTCATTCGTCACGCCCGCGTCCCCCGCGCCCTCGAGGAGACGCTCCGTGACCAGCCCGAAGTCGAGGACGCGCAGAACGTCGTCGGCCTGCCCGCGGGGACCGACGTGGAGGTTCGCGGGCTTGATGTCGCGGTGCACGAGGCCGAGGGCGTGCGCCTCGGCGAGGGAGTCGCAGGCCTGCAGCATCAAATGCACGACGCGCTCGGGCGGAAGCGGTCCGTGGGCGTCGACGAGGCGCTGCAGATCCACGCCACGGAGCAGCTCCATCACGAAGTAGAAGTCCCCGTCGTCGGCGACCCCGAAATCGTAGAGCTCGACCGTATGCGGCGACTCGAGCGTGGCGATGGCCTGCGCCTCCCGCTCGAAGCGACCGATGGCCTTCGCCCGGGCGTCGTCGCTGCCGCCGAGGAGCTCGCTCTGGATCAGCTTGATCGCCGCCGGCCGCGCGAGAAAGCGATGGTTCGCCCGCCAGACCTCGCCCATGCCTCCGGCGCCGAGGCGCTCGACGAGCTCGTAGGCGCCGAGGCGCCGGGCCTTGCTCAGGTCCCGGCGCAGCTCTCGGAGCACGCCCGAGGGGAGGAGCGAGAGCGCCGCGCAGACGAGCGGCGGCGCCCCCAAGGACACGAGGACGTCCGCGGACTGCGGCGCGGCCCCCGTGGCCGACGCGATCCCGAAGCCCAGGGGCGTGAGCGCCGCGATGCCGAAGGCCACGGCCCCCGCCACGGGCATGGACGCCGGCACCAGCGCCGGCACGAGCAGGACGTTCACGCAGTTCCAGCTGATCAGCATCGCCGGCCCGTCGAGGACGTCGATGTCGAAGGGCTCCATCGCCGCGAGACCCGCGCCGAGCCCCACATGAAAGAGGACGCCGGCGGCGATCAGCCGGGGGCGCGTCGGCGCCGCCCGCCATACGAAGAGCGCGATGGCCCCGAAGAGCACGACGGACACCGGCGCCACGATGCCCCCGATGGCCGTGGCCGCGTCCTCCCAGACGGTCTTGAAGGCGACGTAGTACGCCAGCATCGTCGCCCCCACGACGAGCGACGCGCCGAGGAGCCGCTTCCGCGCGAGCGCGAGCTGACCGGCGCCCAGCGTGGACGCGCGGCTCGTCGCGCTCGCCGCCCGAAAGAGCGTGCGCATCGCCGGCGGGGACTCCACCCGCCGGAGCCTACCCGATGGGCTCGCCGCTCAGGGCACGCTCGCCGGGAGCTCGCAGATGTCGGGACCGGGGCGGAGGTCGCAGACGAAGGGCGCCAGGCACTCGCGCTCGGCGCCGCAGCAGATCTCCCCCTCGACGCCGCAGGGCGCGCAGACCCCGCCGCGGCAGACGGCGAAGTCGGCGGAGCAGCCGATGCCCGGGCAGCAGGGCCCGCCGATGCGCCCGCAGGCGCCGCCCTCGCAGGCGCCGTCCGAGCAGGTGCCGGCCGCCGCGGTGCAGAGGTCCATGTCGGCGACGCAGGTGTCGTCGACGCAGCAGCCGCTCCCGTCGCAGGCCTGGCCTTCGCAGCACGCCTCGCCGGGTGCGCCGCAGGCTTCGCAGGTTCCGCCGGTGAAGCCCGAGCACTTCACGCCGGAGGCGCTGCAGAAGGCGGAGCTGAAGGCACCGGTCGGGCAGCAGCGCTCGCCGAGGCCACCGCAGACCGTGGCCATCGAGCCCAT
>JBCDGX010000711.1:0-3373 GCA_038750805.1 Myxococcota bacterium | reverse complement strand
GACCACGCCGAGCCCATCGACCCCGGCGCCTGGGGCACGGTGGTCGAGGTCCGCCTCCGCGTGGCCCGCGGCGCGAGCCCGCCGCGCGCGCTCCGGCTCCAGACCGACCTCGTGCACGCGGACGGCGAACGCCGCGTCTTCACCTGGCCTCCGCTCGCCCCGGCGCCGACCTACCTGGCGGCCTTTCCGGCGTCCTCGCCTCCGGTGCGCGTGGTGACCCGCCTCGTCGGCGATCCCTAGAGGATTGCTCGGGCAGAGCCGGGGTGATAGACCTCTGTTCAGTGTCGCGTCGGACCGGTAGCGCCCTCGCGGTCTACGGCACCATGAGCGTCGCGGCCCTCCTCTGGGCCTACGCTCAGGGCCGCTCGGCGCTCGCGCACCCCGAGCCCTGGTGGTCCCTGCCCGCCGTCGAGGCGACCGCCGTGAGCCTCGCGCTCGGCCTCGTGCTGGGGCTCGGCGTCGTCGCGGCGACGCGCGAGCTGGTCCATCGCACGGCCTGGGCGGCGGAGCTCCACGTGAGCTTCCGGGCCATCCTCGGCCCCCTCACGGGCCGGCGCATCGCGTTCCTCGCGGCGACCAGCGGCATCGGCGAAGAGCTCTTCTTCCGCGGGGCCATGCAGCCGGTGCTCGGGCTGCCGCTGACGGCGCTGGTCTTCGGGCTCCTCCACGTGGGTCCGAGCCGCAGCTTCCTGCCGTGGACGGCCTGGGCCATCCTGATGGGGCTCGGCTTCGGCGCGGTCTTCAGCGCCTCCGGATCGCTCGCAGGCTGCGTGCTGGCCCACGTGCTGATCAACCACGAGAACCTCCACTTCATCGACGCTTACGATCCGCGCCCGCACGCTTCGGCCCATCGCCTCGGCCCCGCCCTCGTCGCCCAGCGGCTTCGCTCGGGGGGCACGGCCCGCAGCCGTTGACGGCGCAACCTGCGCTCGCCTAGCGTCGACAGGAGGAGCGCCCTCTTCTTGGACTCGGACATCAAAACGCGGGTCACCCCGCTCGACGAGCTCAAGGTCCCGACGAAGCCCGGGCAGGACTGCCTGGTGATCATCTACTCGTCGGACGCCCGCATGTTCGGCAAGCGCCACGTGCTCGGCCCCGACCCGACGACGCTCGGCCGCGGCAGCGAGAACACCATCGTGCTCGAGAACGACTCGGTCTCCCGGCGCCACTGCAAGATCGAGAAGCGCGGCCGCTCCTACTTCGTCCAGGACCAGAGCTCGACCAACGGCACCTACGTCAACGACGTGATGATCACCGACTACCAGCTGGCGCGCGGCGACCAGGTGAAGGTCGGCGACACCATCTTCAAGTTCCTGAGCGGCTCCGACATGGAGGCCCAGTACCACGAGACGATCTACCGGATGACGATCGTCGATGGGCTCACGGGCATCCACAACAAGCGCTTCCTCATGGACACGCTCGAGCGCGAGATCCCTCGGGCCCGGCGCCACGAGCGCCCCCTTGCGCTGGTCATGTTCGACATCGACCACTTCAAGTCGATCAACGACACCTACGGGCACCTCGCCGGCGACTTCGTCCTGAAGGAGCTTGCGGGCATCGTGAAGAACCGCCTCCGGCCGGACGACGTGCTCGGGCGCTACGGCGGCGAAGAGTTCGCGGTGGTGCTGCCGGAGACGGACCGGGAGGGCGCGCGCGTCATCGCCGAGGAGCTCCGGACGCTCATCCAGGAGCACGCCTTCCTCTTCGAGCAGGAGCGCATCAACGTCACCTGCTCGCTCGGCGTGGCGATCGTCGGCGAAGAGACCGACGTGCTGGGGTTCATCAAGGACGCCGACGAGAAGCTCTACGCCGCGAAGCGCGAGGGCCGAAACCGCGTCGCCGCCTGAGCGCCCTCAGAAATCGCGGCGGATGCGGAGCAGATCCGCCAGGGGCCGCACGCGACCGAGGGCCCGAAGCTCCGGATCGAAGAGCATGTCGTCCTCGCGGAGCTGGCCGCTCCCGTAGGCCGCCCGCGCCGCCGCCCACCAGCGATCGTTGTCCGCCTGCCGCGGCGCCACCGAGTCCTCGCGATGGGGGCGCGGCGGCGTGGGGGGCTCGCCGCGGGCCACCGTCGAGCGTGCGTCGAGCACGACGGGCCGGTCCTCGTCGTCGGCGGCGGCGTGCAGCGCGTCGAGGCGCCGCAGCCAATCCTCCCGATGCTCGGCGTCCCGCCACGCGACCATGGCGACGACCTCGGCGATACGCCCGGGCTCGGTCTCCCGGCGCTCCCACACGTCCTCCGGGCCCGGCGACGAGAGACGCTCCGCCGACTCCCGCGCCGCTCCCAGCTCGCCGAGGAGCGCGGCGAGCTTCAGTGCGTCCCAATCGCACCACGCGATGGGGGGGACGCAGCGCGCCGCGCCGAGGTAGGCCGCGAGCGAATCCTCGGGGCGCCCGGCACGCTTGAGCGCGTGCGCGACCGTGGCGTGGGCCGTCGCCACGTCGGGCTCGACCTCGACGTGGCGCTCGCCGTTGCGCAGGTAGGTGTCGAGGCTGAACTCGCGCCCGTGGTCCTCGCTGGTCCAGGTCGCGACGCAGTGGCGGCACCAGCCGTCGAGGGTCCGGTAGACCAGGTTATGCGCGTCCGCGTCGGGGTAATAGTCGACGATGGCCCAGGTATCGGCGACGGGGCCGGCGGAGCGATCGAAGGCCAGGTAGCTCCCCTCCGTCGTCTTGTGGAAGGGGAGGAGCAGCTCCGGGTCGAGGAAGTCGCGCTTCACCGCCTCCGCGTAGTCCCGGATGGCCGCGCCCATGCTCCCGGGCTCGATGCCCGCCGGCAGCAGCGTGCCATTTGGCAACGTGCCGCCGTTGAAGCGTCGGAGCACGATGCGCAGGTCCGTCGGGAGCGGCCCGCCCAGCATCTGCTCGAGCGCGCCGAGCTCGGCCTGCGACGAGGGCGGGTTCAGCGCCACCTCGTCCGAGCCACGGCGCTCCTCGACCCAACCGATGAACTCCCGGATCCCGCGATGCACGCGCCTCTTGTACCGCGCCGGGCCGCGACGAGCCCAGCGTCGCGACGGCATCGCCCCCGCCACCGCTTCTTGGCCCGCCCCCCGGGAGACGTCCTACGCTAGGCCGGTGCACGGATCGCGCGCGCTCCTCCTCGCCACGAGCCTCGCGCTGAGCCTCGCGGTCGACGCGCGGGCCCAGCCGGAGGAGGACGCCGATCTCTTCGAGGAGGCGCCGCCCCTCCACGACGAAGGCGAGGAGTCCGCGCGCCTGGCCGCGCTCCGCGGCGCCGAGGACGAGCTCTTCCGGCCGCCCGCGAGCGCCTCCGCGCGGGACGCCGCCGTACCCGTCGCCGGCATGCCGCCGGGGCTCTCGAGCGCGACGCCCGCCGAGCCGAGCCTCCCGCCGGCACCGCGCGCGGACG
>JBCDGX010000710.1:0-3381 GCA_038750805.1 Myxococcota bacterium | reverse complement strand
CGCGCCGAGCGTGCCCGGGCCGCCGGGGACGCCGCGGGTGCCCTGGCCGCGCTCGCCGAGCATCGCCGGCGCTTCCCCGAGGGGCAGCTCGCGCCGGAGGTCGCCGGCACCCGGGCCATGGTGCTCTGCGAGAGCGGTGACGCGCGCGGAGCCCCGGCCGGACGGGCATTCCTTGCGCGGCACGGAGGCACGGTGCTTGCCGGCGCCGTACGCCGGGCCTGCGCCGAGGCGGACGCCCCCTGAGGCCGAGCGCGGCCTGACCCGCAGCCCGAAGGCACGGGCACTGAGAACTCGGCACCCGCCGACGACGATCGTTGCGCGCTTCGTTCCCTCCGCGCGCTGCTTTGAGGCGCCCCCGCCACTGCCCGGGCGGGGGCGTCTCGTTTTTTCCGGTGCCCCTCGGTCTGTTCTCCCGGCGCGAAGCGGGCCAAGGTCGCGTCTGCATGCCCGCGTCCTTCGCCTCCTGGCTGGAGCTCCGCCGCGCCCGCGCCGGCGCGTCCGTCCTCGACCTTCGTCCCTCGCTCGCGCGACGCCTGGCCGGGCCTCCACGCGTCGACGAGGCACCCCTCGACCCGAACCTCCAGCTGCTCTTCCGCGTGCAGGCGCTCGCCGGGGAGGGCAGCTTCGCCGACCAGGGGGGTGTGGCGGAGGCGCGGCACTTCTATCGCGTGGCCTCGCGCCACGTCTTCGCGCTGCCCGAGCCGCCCGTCGCGCACACCGCGGACCGGGAGATCCCGGGCCCCGGCGGGCCGATCCCGGTGAGGATCTACCGCCCCGCGGACACCGCGCCGCTGCCGGTCATCGTCTACCTCCACGGCGGCGGCTTCTGCGTCGGGGACCTCGAGACGCACGACCCGCTCTGCCGGCGCCTCGCCCGCGACGTGCACGCGCTCGTCGTGTCCGTGGACTACCGGCTCGCGCCGGAGCACCCCGCGCCGGCCGGCGTGGAGGACGCCATCGCCGCGCTCGGATGGGTGGCGCAGCACGCGGCCGAGCTCGGCGGGGACCCGGCGCGCGTCGCCGTCGCCGGGGACAGCGCCGGGGCCTGCCTCGCCTGCGTCGCCACGCAGGAGGTGCCGGTGCACTTCCAGCTGCTCTTCTATCCGGTCGCCGAGTCCTATGCGGACACGGCCTCCAGGGCGCGCTTCGCTGAGGACCACGGCCTCACGCGGGCGGACGTCGAGTTCTTCAGCGCCCACCACCTCGGCGGCTTCGATCCCGCCGACCCGCGGGTCGCGCCCCTTCGAAGCCCGAACCTCGCGCGCTGCCCCCCGACCCGGGTGATCGTCGCCGGCTTCGACGTGCTTCGCGACGAGGGGCGGGCCCTGGGCGAGGCGCTCCGCCGGGCCGGCGTCGACGCGACGACCGTCACCATGGGCTCCCTGGCCCACGGTTTTGCCCAGATGACGCGGGTCGCCGCCTGCCGCGACGGCCTCGAGGACGGCATCGCGGCGCTTCGCCGGGCCTTCGAAGCGCCGGCCTAGCAGGGCGATGAGAAAGGCGACCCATCCGGGTCGTGGACGATTTCGCGTCGTGGGGTGCGTCCGCGAGCCGACGAAATGTGGTGCATTTCCGAGGCGAGGGGATGGCACCGACCGGCGTGAGGGCGCCGCGAAGCGGTGCCGTCGCCTTTCTCACCGCCCTGCTATGTCCTAGAAGCCCTAGAAGCCGAGGCCGCCGATGGGGTCGACGTCGGCCGAAGGGCCGCTGCGCATCCGCGAGCTCATGCCCGACATGCGCGAGCTCATGCGCCCGGCGCTCTCGTTGGCCGCGGCCTCCGCCGCCGCGCGCGCCTGGGCCTGCGCCTGCGCCTCGATGCGCTCGCGGTCCTGGTTGGCGACCTGGGCCTGCCGCGCGTCGCGCTCGGCGGCGAGGCGGGCCTCCTCGGCCACGCGCTCCTGCTCGATGGCCTGCTCGCGCGCCAGCTCGGCCTGCTGCTGCTTGGCCTCGATCTGCGGCTGCACGACGCCGAAGAAGATCGCCGCGCCGATGCCCGCCGCCAGCAGCAGCAGGAGCGGCATCACGGCCGGATGGACCTTCTTGGGCGCGTTCTTCTCGATGAGCGAGAGGCGCTCCTGGTGGTCCGCGAGGCGCACCTGCTCCTCCGAGCGCGCCTCGAGATCCTTCTCCTGGCGGATCTGCGCGGCCAGCGACTCACGCTTCTCGCGGTTCGCGGCGTCCTCGGCGGCGCGGGCCTGCTCCTTCGCGGCGCGGGCCGCCTGGCTCGTGCGGAGCTCGGCTTCCTCGGCGGCGAAGCGCGCCTCGCGCTCGGCACGCTCGCTCGCCTCCTCGGCCTCCGCGCGCTTGGCGGCGGCGAGGGATTCGCGGCTGATGCGGTCCTGCTCGAGCTTCATGAGCTCGTTGAGGTCGTCGATCGCAGAGGGGCGGGGAGTGGGCTCGGTCATGGTCGTCGGCGTGCCGCCGTTCGCGGCATCGCGGAAACCTAACGCATCCCGGGGCGACCGGCAGCCCGGCGTGCTCACGCTCCCGGGCTCAGGCCAGCGCGAGCGCCGGCGTGGCGTGTAGACCGGTCATGTCCTGGAAGGGGACCCGGCCCGGCGCCCCGTCCGCGTAGAGGTGCGCGTGAATGGCGTGTTCGTCGAGCGCGAGGATCGTGGCGCTCACCGTGCCGTAGACGGGCGTCTCGATGCAGAGCGCCTGGAGCCGCCGCGCCATCTCCCGGTCGACGCGCGCGCCGGCCGGGGGCTCGGGCACCGCCTCGAGGGACGGCTGCGTCCGGTCGGCGAGGAGCGCCTCGAGGCGGCGGACGAAGGCCGCGAAGGGCGCGTCCGAGGCCGCTGCGAGGGCCTGCCGGGCGAGGCGCTCGGCCCGGAGGGCCTTCGGAAAATGCGGCGAGCCCATGCGGTCGTTCGTGAGCACGTGGATGCCCGGCGGGAGCGCGCGGCGCTCGACGCGCTCGCCGGGACGCGCGTAGGCCACGTGGAGGGAGCCCGCGTCGCCGTAGAGCAGGTTGAAGCCCGCGAGGTCGGCCGTGTCGAGCCCGTCGAGGAGCCCGTGCACGCCCTCGACCGAGCCCGTCGCCAGCGCCGCGAGCGTGACCTCTCCCCGGGATCGCAGCGCTTCCCGGGGCTTGGCCGCCCACTCGCGCTGGTTCGTGAGCCCGACGAAGAGCCCCGAGGAGCTGGCGCCGAGCCAGGTCCCGCCCTTCTCCGCGTCGCGCCCGGCCACCACCCGCGGGGCCTCGTGGAGCACCACCGGTCCCGTGGAGGCCCGCGCGTGGAACTCGTCCCGGTTCGCCGCCACGACGAGGGGGAGGCGCGGATGGACGCGAGAAAAGGCGACGAGAGTGCACATCGCTCTCGGTTCATCCGGCAGCGGCGGGCCGCGTCAACTCCCGCGGCTCGTCGAAGGGCCCACGGG
>JBCDGX010000709.1:0-3390 GCA_038750805.1 Myxococcota bacterium | reverse complement strand
CTGGATCCTCGCGCTCGGTGTGTTCCGAGCGTTCAGGCGCCCCGCGCGCCGTGGAGATGAACGATGCTGAACGAAGGCAACGGGAGTGCGCGAAGCGGGGGCTTGCCCATCCTGAGCTCATCGCCCGGGCCGCGATCTCGCGCCCCCTCTCCCGAGCACCGCCTCCGCGCTGAGGCGCGGCGTTGTGTCGAGGCCGTGCTCGTCGCTACCGGTGGCGTACCGGCCGGGGCGATGGTGAGCTGGCCCTGCTTCGGGCTCTCCGTGAGCCGCGCGAGCGATGACCCGGCCGGGGCCGTCTTGCTCAGCCTGCGCGTCCGAGGCTCAGGCGCCGTCATCCAGTTCGACGGCCCCCGCATCCGCGAGCTCCGGACCTGGGGCGCGCTTGGGCCCTTGCACCGGAAAGCGTCCGAGATCGCAACGCGCATCGAAGGAGCCGTCGACCTGGCCCGCTGGGGCGGGCCCGGGGATCCTTAGGCCGGTCTGCGTTGACACGCGTCACGGCCGCCGGGCGGGGTCCCAAGACCCCGGCCAGCGGCCGTGCATTCATGTCCGCTGTGCGCGCTCAGCCGAAGAGGGCGTCCGCGCTCGCAATCAGCTCGTCCGCGCCGCCAACGTGCTTGCCGTCGACGAAGACCTGCGGGGTCGAGGTCTTGCCGCTGACCGCGCGGAGCATACCCGGCGTGGCGTCGACCTCATGGAAGTCGATGCCCTTTTCCCGGAGCATGTTCTTGGCACGGGCGCAGTGGCCGCAGAAGCGGCGCGTGAAGAGGGTCACGTCGTGCGGGGTCTTGCCGGCTCCGCCGCTGACGTAGCCGTACACCGTGTCCGCGTCCGAGACCTCGTAGGGGTCGCCGGGCTTCTCGGGCTCGATGAACATCTTCTCGATGACGCCGTCGCTGACGACCATCGCGTAGCGCCAGGAGCGCGGGCCGAAGCCCAGGTCCTGCTTGTCGACGAGGGCGCCCATGCCCTTGGTGAACTCGCCGTTGCCGTCGGGGATGAAGCCGACGTGCTTGGCGTGCTGATCCTCCTTCCAGGCGTTCATGACGAAGGCATCGTTCACGCTCACGCAGTAGATGGCGTCGACGCCGCTCGCCGCGAAGGCGTCCGCCAGCTCGTCGTAGCGCGGTACGTGCGCCGTCGAGCAGGTCGGCGTGAAGGCGCCGGGGAGCGAGAAGACGACGGCCTTCTTGCCGCCGAAGAGGTCCTTCGTGGTCACGTCCTTCCAGTCGCCGCCCTCCCGGGTGCGAAAGGTGACGTCCGGGACAGGCTGTCCTTCGATGTTCTCCATGCTCTCGTTTCTTCTCTTCCTTGGGGGCTACTCCGCGGCTTCCGGGGAGCGAACGAGCTCCAGCACCGCGGTGGCCTTCTTCGGTCGCGTCTTCGCGAGATGCACCATGGCTCTCGCGAGGGTGGTCGTGAGCTCTTCGGCGAAGGCCCGGTCGACGTGTAGGGTCATCGGCCCCGCGTGCACGTGCAGAACTCCGTCGCGGCCCACTTCGACGCGCGCGTTCTCCGAGCGCGCCAGGACCGTCCGGATGTCCATGAGCTCGTCGCTCACTCCGCAGCCTCGGCCATGGCGATGGGGTCGATGATCAGCACGTGGGCGCGCGGCGTGTCGTCGTGCGTCGACAGCAGCAACACGCGGCCCGAGGGCAAAGCGAGCGCATGGAGGTGCCTGGGCGGGACGGGAAGCTCCCAGGGGAGCGTCGTCCAGGATCCCCCCTCCCCGTCCTCGCGGTAGAGCTCGAGGGCCACGGCCGGCTCGAGGCCCTCTTCGGTGACCGCCGTGCCACCGACCAGCAGAAGGGTGCCTTCGCCGAGGCTCAGGAGGCGCGGGTTGAGCCTTGGCGCGGCCGGGCAGGGGAAGTCCGCGAAGGCCTCGGCCCCGAAGTCGTAGGCCACGCAATCGTCGACCAGCTGGAACTCCTCGCGCATGCCGCCGACGAGCACGTAGCGGTCGCCCAGGCGCGCGCCGCCGAAGGCCCGGCGGGGGCCCGGGAGCTCGACGCCAATCTCGGAGAACTCCGCGCCGCTCGCCGCGGCGAGCACAGGGCGGAGATGACGGAACTGGTCGCCCTCGGGCCGGGTGGCGTCGTAGTCGAGGCCGCCGAAGACGAAGATGCGGTCCTCGTGCGCGACCGCGCCGATCTGGCTGCGGCCGACGGGAAGGCCGCCGGTGGGTGCCCAGGCCTCGCCGTCCCAGCGGAAGGCGTCCCGCTGCGTCTTGGCGACCTCGACGCTCGTCCCGTCCGCGGCCTCCATTCCGAAGCCGCCGATGACGAGAGCACCTTCATCCCCCAGGGGCACCACCGTCATGGACTGGCGGCGCACGGGGAATGCGGGGGCCTCGTGGCTGGTGAGCGAGGGCACGTGGAAAAGCGTGCCGGCGCTCTGGAAGCGCTCCGCCTCGAAATCGTGCTGTCCCGTGCTGTCGTTCCCGCCAAAGAGGTAGACCGCGTCCCGCGCGAGGAACGCCCCCTGACGGTTCTTGGCGGCGCCGATGGCGGGCACCTCGAAGCGGAGCACGCGCTCGCCGCGCAGTCCGTCCTCGCTCACGTCGAAGTGCTCGACGATGGCCATCCGCCCGAGGGTGGTCATGCCGCTGATGCCGCCGACCACCGTGAAGCCCCCGCCGTCCCCGTCGGCGACCAGGCGGTGGAAGAAGCGTGGGAAGACCATGCTCCCGATGTCCTCCCAGCGAAGCTCGTCCGCGCCGAGGTCGAGGCGACGGATGACCCCGTCACGACCGCTCGCGTAGACCGCGTCGCCGAGGCCGAGCGCCGCGACGCCGAAGCCCGTGCGGGCGTCCGTCGGGTCGGGGATCTCGGGCCCCTCCGACCAGGTCTCCGTGGCGGGGTCGAAGATGTCGACGGCCCGGCTCGTGTCTTCGGCGCCGAGGCCGCCCATCGCGACGAGCTTCCCGTTCGCGACCGCCAGTGCGAGCGCCCGGCGCTGGAAGGGCTGAGGCTTCCGCTCCCAGGCGCCGTCGCGGAAGACGAGCATGTCCTCGGCGAAGCTCGCCTCGCGGGCGCTTCCCTCCATGCGCCACCCGCCGACGACGTAGAGGGCGCCGTCGAGCGCGAAGGCATCGTGCGAGGAACGCGCCTCCGGAAGCGGCGGGAGCACCTCCCAGCCCTCGTCGCCCAGGCGGGCATGCTCGGCCACGGAGGCGAGCTGACCCGGCGCCATGATGCGCATGCCTCCGACGCGGTGCACGCCATCCTCCATCGCAACGAGCGCGACGCTCTGGAGCCCGGCCTCCATGGCCGGACCGCGCGACCAGCCGTCATCGTTCAGCGTCCAGAGGTCCCGGGACTGGCCCTCGGGGCGGTAGTCGTGCGGACGCCCGTGATAGCCGCCGAGCACGTGAAGCCCCGCCGCGGTTCG
>JBCDGX010000708.1:0-3398 GCA_038750805.1 Myxococcota bacterium | reverse complement strand
TCGAAGCGAAGCGCGAGCTTCGCCTCGTCGCCTTCGCCCTCGGTGGTCACGAAGACCTGGCCGCCCTCGTCGAGCTCGCCGTGCACGATGGCGCGCCTCGTCGAGCAGGAGCTCAAGAAGCCCATCGCCAAGGCCATCGTGCACGGCGAGCTCGACGAGGGCGGCCAGGTCTTCGTGACCACCGAGGGCGAAGGCGACGAGGCGAAGCTCGCGCTTCGCTTCGAAGCGGCCGTCCAGGCCTGAGCGGCGCGCGACCCGCGCATCGACGGCGGCACGCGACGCCAAGCGCCCTAGACTGACGGGAGCGTGGGGTTCGCTGAAATGCGGACGCCCCGCTCTTCGTCGTTTCGGGGCATGCCCGTCTACCTGCTCACCGAGGACCTCGCCTTTCCGCCGCCCGAGGGGGCGTCGCCGGACGGCATCGTCGCGGTGGGCGGGGACGTCTCGCCGGAGCGGCTGGTGCTGGCGTACTCGCAGGGCATCTTTCCGTGGCCCGTCGAGGGCTATCCGCTGCTCTGGTTCTGTCCGGACCCGCGCTTCGTGCTGCCGATGGACGAGCTGCACGTCGGGCGCTCGCTCCGGAAGGCGATCCGCCGCGCCCCCTTCGAGCTCCGCTTCGATACGGCCTTCGCGGAGGTGATGGCGGCCTGCGCGAAGGTGCCCCGGCCGGGCCAGAGCGGCACCTGGATCACCCCGGAGCTCGAGGCGGGCTTCACGGCGCTTCATCGCATGGGCTACGCGCACTCGGTGGAGGCCTACGACGCGGAGGGCGCGCTGGTCGGCGGGCTCTACGGCGTGAGCCTCGGCAGGGCCTTCTTCGGCGAGAGCATGTTCGCGCTCCGCCCCGACGCCTCGAAGATCGCCTTCGCCACCCTCGGCGCCCAGCTCCGCCGCTGGGGCTTTTACTTCATCGACGCCCAGGTCCATACGCCCCACCTCCAGCGCTTCGGCGCGCGAGACATGGACCGCGGCGAGTTCCTCACCCGCCTCGAGGACGCCCTCGCCTTCGCGCCCCGACGCGGGACGTGGGAGCTCGAGCTCGGCGCGGAGGACGTCGTGGAAGCGCTCCGCGATGCCTGACCCCAGCCGGCCCAAGCCGCTCTTTCACCTCGCGACCCTCGCCCTCCGCCCGAACGAGGAGGCCCGTGTGCATGGTTCGAAGCCCCGGGGTCGCGAGCCCTACTCTAGCCGTCCGTCAGCCCGGCGGCCGCTCGCGCGTTCGCGACGAGCCGGGCCGTGCGCTCGTCGAGGACGGCCACGACGAGCTCGGGCCGGGGCGCGCCGCTCCGGACGGCCTCGGCCAGGGTCTCCATCATCACGCGAGCTGCCGCGACCTCGCCGAGGCCGCCGTGCCCGGCGCCGAGCAGCGGGAAAGCGAGCGAGCGAAGGCCTTCGATGCGCCGCGCTTCGTCGAGCGCCGCGCGGACGCAGCGTCGAACCCGGTCCGGCCCCGAGGGGCCACCCGTCTCGGGGTCCCGGCGTGTGTAGTCGACCGAGGGGACGTGCAGGACCCAGCGGAACGCCGTCGCTCTTCCGGCGCCGGTGACGAGGCAATCGTCCGGCGTGAGCGGCTCGTCGAACTCCTCTTCCCAGGCGCTTCGGACCTCGCGCTGAAAGCCCGCGCCGCAGGCCTCCGCGATGGCGCCGCTGACGCCGCTCCCGAGCGCCACGTGCGGGTTCGAGGCGTTCACGATGGCATCGGCGCCGAGCTCCGGCGCGACGAGGCTCCCTACGAAGATACCGACGCTCACGCACTCCTCGTATCGGCTCCTTCGCCCGGCTGCTACAGGCCTCTCCATGCCGCGTACGCTGAACATCGAGGGGCTCCGACCGGACGAGTGGCTCGAGAGCTCCGACGAGGAGCTTCGGGAGCTCGTGCTCACCGGCGATCCCATCAGCTTTCGGGCCGGGTCGGCCGACGTGCTCGGACGCTTCGAGCGGCGCGGGGCCGAGCTGGTCGTCGAGCTGGCGCACATCGACGGCGGGGGCGAAGGCGTCCTACCGATGCTCACGGTCCTCGTCCGCCGCTACGCCGAGCGCAGCGGCGTCGAGTGCATCGCCTGGCGGGTGCACGCCGTGCACTGCGCGACGCCCAACCTCCGGCTCCGCGCGATCCTCGAGCGGCGCGGATTCGCGGTGCGCCACATCGAGGGCGTGGGCGAGGTCTACGCGAAGGACGAACGCCTCGGCGCTACTTCGCCGGGAGGGTCTCCGTGAACGCCAGCCCGCGGTCGAGCCAGGCTTCGAGGTCCTCGTCCTCGGAGAAGCCGTCCGGGTCGACGTAGACCATGCCCTTCAGCGCGCGGCCGGTGAAGTCCATCTCGCGGGCGTGGGGGAGCGCGAGGCAGGCCGCGTAGGCCTCCTTGCCGACGCGCACCATGAGCTCGTCGCGCACGATGCCGAAGGCCATGTTCCCCCGATCGAGGAAGCAGAGGCCCCCGAACATCTTCTTCTCCGCGATGCGATCCCCGCGGAGCTCGCGGACCCGCTCGGCCAAGCCTTCGTCGAACGCCATGAGCGCAGCTTAGCGCTCGCGGGTGTCATCGGACGCGCGGCGCAGCCCCTCGGCGACCGGACCGCTCATGCGAAGAGAGCGCTGACGTCCACGCGTACGTCGGGAAACGCCAGCATGCCGAGCTCTCCTTCGCGAACGCTCTCGAGCGTCTGGTAGGCCCCTCGCTCCGGGTGACGGCGCACCTCGACGACGCGGGCCTCGACGTCGATGAGCCAGTACTCCGGGACGCCCATCTCCGCATAGAGCGGCGCCTTCGTCTCCCGATCGTGCTTCTGGGAGGTGCTCGCGACCTCGATGAGCAGGAGCGCCTCGCTCGGATGCGTTTCATGCGGTGACGAGGTCTTGGGGACGACGGCGAGGTCCGGCTCGGGCTGCGATTCGTCGGGCGCGAGGATCGGCAGCTGGACGCGTACGCGCGCCCGCCCCGCGAGCCCGAGCACGAGGCGCTCCGTCAGCACCTCGATGGGGGCGGCATGGGCGAGACCCTGAGGCGACATGCGAACGATCACCCCGCGGATGAGCTCGAGGGGCTCACCGTCGAAGGCGCCCGTCCGCACCAACGCGTCGTACTCGGCGCGCCGGAGTCGCCGAATCTGCGACGCTTCGACCCCCGGGAGATCCCTGAACACCGATACGCCCATGCACCCATAGCCTAGCACCGGGCCCCCATTCGCCTCGGCCCGCTCGAACACCGCATGAGCGCGGTCTCCGGTAGAGGGTCGGCGTGTTTCTCGGGCGTCCCTGCGCCCGGGCATGGCGGGCGCGAGAAAGCCACGAGTCCCGGCCGCCTCTCTACTCATCCCCCTTGGAGCTCTGCGGACCCCGCGTCCCCCGCCGCGCGGTCGCGGGGAGAACGGTGCTCGCGAAGGGGACACGCTCGCCG
>JBCDGX010000707.1:0-3399 GCA_038750805.1 Myxococcota bacterium | reverse complement strand
CGCGACGCGCCGTCGGTGTCGTCCGTGCTCACCCTTCGTGAGTACGGCGCGCGCCGGCGTCGGTCAACGCCGCCGGGCCCGCGCGCGCTCCCGCGGGCCCTACTCGCCGCTCGGACGACGCGGGAAGAGGGGGGACTCCTCGACGCTTCCGGGACGCTCGGTCGGATGGAGCTCGGAGGGGCCCGGCGAGGCCTCGCGCTGCCGCTCCGGGTCGTAACCCTCGGGCGCCTGGGGCGGCGTCGGGATGGCCGCGTCCGCACCACCACGAATCCGCCGGATGCGCACGTTCGAGATCAGCACGTCCGTGAGCGGCCGGTTCTCGTCGCCCTGGGGCACCCGGGCGATGCGCCGGACCGTGTCCTCCTGCTCGCAACGCCCGAAGATCGTGTACTGGCTGTCGTCGTCGAGCGCCGCCGCGGGGCCGTCCGTGATGAACCACTGCGCGCCGTTCTCGTTCACGCCCATGCTCGCCATGCAGAGCAGGCCGGCCCGGTCGTGGGTCATGCGCGGATGGGGCTCGTCGTCGATGGTCACGCCGATGGTCCCGGTCCCGTCGCCGAGGTAATCGCCGCCCTGGATCAGGAAGTCCGGGATGACCCGGTGGAAGGTCGTCCGGTTGTAGGCCGGCGCCGTGCGCCACTGCCCGTGCCGCGCGTCCCACCAGGGCCGCTTGCCGCGCGCGAGGCCCACGAAGTGGGCGACGGTCTTCGGCGTGTCCTCGGTGAAGAGGTCGCAGAAGATCGTCCCGAGCGTGGTGTTGATCTCCGCGACGAGCGTCCCGTCCGTGGGCATGCCCTCGATGGCCTGCTCGAGGCTGAACTCGCCGCCCATGGGATCGGGCGAGGTGGGCTCGCGCACCAGGTCCTCGTTGGCCCGGGCCCGGGCCTCGCGCTCGGCCTCGGCGCGGCGCCGCATCTGCGGCGTCGCGCTGATCACCTCGTAGCCATCGGGCGTCCGCGGGCGCTTCGTCGGGTCCGGGGCGTTGGCCACGGAGCCGCCCGGGGCTCGGGCGAGGCTCTCGCTGGCGGCCGCCTCGTCCTCGCAGCCGCCGCAGCCGGCGCTGAGCACGAGGACGAGGGTGAGGAGGCGGCGCGGGGCCGGCGGCGGGGTCGGATGAGTCGTGGCGGCGTGCATGGGGGCTCCAGCGGGCCCGAACGGCGGGCAGCCCGTCGTATTCCCGTCGAGGGCAATCGGCTACCACGCGACGGCCGACCGTCAACGCGCAGGGCGGCCCCGGGACGCTCTCGCCGGGCCTCCCGGCGGCCGAGCGAGTATGGTGCCCGCCGCATGGCGGAAGCACGGCCAGCGCCCGCTCCCGGGCGCGTCAGCCTCGTCGGTGCCGGGCCCGGCGACCCGGAGCTCCTCACGCTCAAGGGCCGGGACCGGCTCCGGGAGGCGGACCTCGTCCTCTACGATGCCCTCGTCCACCCGGAGGTGCTCGAGCATTGCCGGGAGGACGCGGAGACGCGCTTCGTGGGCAAGCGCGCCGGCCAGCCCAGCATCCGGCAGGCCCGCATCAACGAGGAGCTCGTCGAGGCGGCGCGGGCCGGCCGCACGGTCGTGCGCCTGAAGGGCGGCGACCCCTTCCTCTTCGGGCGCGGGAGCGAGGAGGCGGAGGTGCTGGCAGCCGCCGGCGTGCCCTACGAGGTCGTGCCCGGCGTGCCTTCTCCGCTCGCCGCGACGGCCTACGCGGGCCTCTCGCTCACGCACCGGGAGCTCAGCTCGAGCGTCGCCTACCTCACGGCCACGGAGCACACGCTCAAGGAGAGTTCGAGCCACGACTGGGCGAAGCTCGCGACGGCGACGCAGACCCTCGTCGTCTTCATGGGCATGCGGAAGCTCGCGCTCCTCATGGAGACCCTCGAGCGCCACGGCCGCCCGCGGGACACCCCCGTCGCCATCGTCCGCTGGGCCTCGCTCCCGAAGCAGACGACCGTCGTCGGCACGGTGGGCGACATCGCCGAGAAGGCGGCGCGCGCGGGCCTGGGCCTCCCGAGCCTGATCATCGTCGGCGAGGTCGTGCGCCTCCGGAAGACGCTCCGCTGGTTCGACGACCGTCCTCTCTTCGGACGCCGCGTCGTGGTCACGCGCGCCGCGCGGCAGGCCCCGGCCCTCGTCGCCGCGCTCCGGAAGGCCGGCGCCGAGGCGCGCGTCGCGCCGGCCATCCGCCTCGCCCCGCCGACGGATCCGGCGGCGCTGGAGCGCGCCGTGGCGTCCCTCGGCAGCTACGCCTGGGTGCTCTTCACGAGCGCCAACGCGGTGCGCACGGTCTTCGACGCCCTCGGGAGGGCCGGCCGGGACGCCCGCGCCTTCGGCGCCGCCAGGGTCGCGGCCATCGGCGAGGCGACCGGGCGGGCGCTGAAGGAGGTCGGCCTCGTGGCGGATCTCGTGCCTGCGGACAGCCGCGGCGAAGGCCTCCTCGAGGCGCTCGACGCGGCCCTCGGGACCGCGCCCGCGAGGATCCTCCTGCCGCGCGCCGAGGTCGCCCGGGAGGTCCTCCCCGAGGGGCTCCGCGCGCGGGGCCACACCGTCGACGTCGTGCCCGCCTACCGGACGCTCGGTCCGGACGTCGGGGGCGCCGAGGCCCTCCGCGAGGCGGTCCGCGGCGCGGACGCGATCACCTTCACGTCCCCTTCCACCGTCGAGCACACGCTCGCGGTCGTGGGCCGCGCGGCCCTGGCGACGCCGGCGCTCGCGGCCATCGGCCGGGTGACCGAGCGGGCGCTGGTCGACGCGGGCTTCGAGGGGGCCGTGGTGCCCGCCACGCCCGACGTCGGGGCGCTCGTCGACGCGCTGGCGACGCGCTTCGCCGCCGCCGGAGAGGAGGCCTCGACATGAGGATCGCGACGCTCTCGCTCCTCGCGCTTCTGGCCTGCGGCTCCCCGGGCGCCGTGAGCCGCACCGTGCGCGTGGACGACCTCGCCTGCGCGAGCGGCGGCGACGCCGTCCCCTGGGAGAGCGCGCCCTGGCCCCCGGCTTCCGAGGCGGAGGGCTGCGGTTGGCTCGACTTCGGCGCCCGCGTGACCCTCGAGATCGAGCATGGCCTCGGCCGGACGCCCCGGGACGTGGGCCTCACGATCAGCTTCTTCCCGGACGGCGCGAGCAGCGCCCCCTCGGCCGGCGACACGGCGCGCATCCTGAGCGTCACGGAGACTGCCGTGGTCATCGAGAACGGGACCAACGAGGACTTCTTTTTGAAGGTGGTGCTCTTCTGATGGACGCGGAGGCGCGCGCCCCGCGCGAGCGCTATGTCCTCGACGCCGGCCAGGAGCTCGCCGTCGGTCGCTTCCGGCTGCTCGCGGCGGTCCTCGTGCTGCCGACCAGCTTGCTCGTGCTCGCGACCTCCCCGGCCCTCCCCCTCGGCCTCATCGCCTTCGCGGGCGTGCTCGTCAGCGTGGG
>JBCDGX010000706.1:0-3416 GCA_038750805.1 Myxococcota bacterium | reverse complement strand
GGCGTCAGCGCCGAAGGACGACGGTGGCGGTGGGGGAGGGCAGGTCGGGCGGGGCCCGGGCCCGGAGCTGCATGGCGCGCACGGCGCGGTTCGGCGGAGGCGCGAGCACGCTGCGGGGGAGCAGCGCGAGGGGCGCGACGGGGACCGCCCCGGTCGCGAGCGGCGCCGAGCCGAAGCTCCATTTGTCCACGGCGCCGAAGCGCGGGCAGTGATGGGCGTGCTCGTCCATCACGGTCGGCGTGGTGGCGGCGTCGCAGCACGGCGGCCGGTCCTCGGCCCGCCAGCGAAGCGCCTCGCACTCGCCGGCGCGGAGGGCGGCGGCGACGTCGTGCACGGCGAAGCTCCCCACCACCGCGAGGGCGGTGGCGACCAAGCTGGCACGGGACACGCAGCGCACGAATCGATCGTGACGGGCGCCGCGGGGGGGCGTCAAGGCGGCGCGACGGGCGCCGCCGCGCGTATGTGGTAAGGGCAGCCGCATGACGGAGCGCACGGTCGGCGTCATCGGGGGGAGCGGCCTCTACGCGATGGAGGCCCTCGAGAACCCCGAGGAGCACGCGGTCACGACGACCTTCGGGGAGCCCTCGGACGTCGTCGTCTCCGGCACCCTCGAGGGGCAGCGCTTCCTCTTCCTCCCGCGCCACGGCCGCGGGCATCGCATCCCGCCGCACCAGATCAACTACCGCGCGAACGTCCTCGCGCTGAAGGCCCTAGGCGCCGAGCAGATCATCAGCGTCAGCGCCGTCGGCTCGATGCAGGAGGCCATCGCGCCCGGGCACATGGTGCTCCCGGACCAGTTCATCGACCGCACGCGCTCGCGGCCGAGCACCTTCTTCGAGGACGTCGGCGTCGTCGCCCACGTGGAGCTCGCCGAGCCCGTGGACGCCGCGCTTCAGCAGGCGCTCCACGCGGCGGCCGAGGAGGTCGGCGCCACCGTGCACGTCGGCGGCGCCTACGTGTGCATCGAGGGGCCGCAGTTCTCCACCAAGGCCGAGTCGCTCACCTACCGGAGCTGGGGCGTCGCCGTCATCGGCATGACGAACCTCCCGGAGGCGCGCCTCGCCCGCGAAGCCGAGCTCCCCTACGCCACCCTGGCCCTCGCCACGGATTACGACTGCTGGCACGAGACCGAAGAGTCCGTGTCCGTCGAAGCCGTGATCGCGGTGATGCGAAAGAACACGCAGACCGCCAAGGACATCCTCCGCGCCGTCGCCCGGCGCCTCCCGGACCCGGCCGCGAGCCCCGCGAGCACGGCGCTGAAGCACGCGATCATCACGGACCCCGATCGCATCACCGATGCGGCGAAGGCGAAGCTCGCCCCGCTCGTCGGCAAGTACCTCTAGACCGCGCCGAACCGTCCGTTCGGCCCCTTTTCGCCGTTCCCTCGAACCGCATTGGAGAGCGCGTGAGCGCCAAGCAACCCGTCCTCGTCGTCGGCTCCGTCGCCTTCGACACGCTTCACAACCACCTCGGCAAGCACGACCGCGTGCTCGGCGGCGCGGCGACCTTCGCGTCGCTCGCGGCGAGCTTCTTCACGGACGTGCGCCTCGTGGGCGTCGTCGGTCAGGACTTCCCGGACGACGCCATCACGATGTTCCGGGAGCGCGGCATCGACCTCGAGGGGCTGACGACGGCCGAGGGGCTCACCATGCACTGGGAGGGTCGTTACACGGACGACCTCACCAGCCGCACGACGCTCAAGACCGAGCTGAACGTCTTCGCCGACTTCATGCCGGAGATCCCCGAGGCGTACCGCGACACGCCCTACGTGATGCTCGGGAACATCGCCCCGGCGCTGCAGCTGAAGGTCCTCGACCAGGTGCGGAAGCCGAAGCTCGTCGTCGCCGATACGATGAACTTCTGGATCGACGGGGCCCGGGACGATCTCCTGAAGCTCATGCCGCGCGTCGACGTGCTCGTCATCAACGACGAGGAGGCGCGGCAGCTCTCCGGTCGCCATCACCTCGTGCACGTCGCCAGCGACCTGCTCGAAATGGGCCCCAAGAGCCTCGTCATCAAGCAGGGCGAGTACGGCGCCTGGCTCTTCGCGGGCGAGGAGATGTTCAGCGCGCCGGCCTTCCCCATGGCCGCCGTCGACCCGACCGGTGCAGGCGATTCCTTCGCCGGAGGCTTCCTCGGCTACCTGGCTGGCCGCGACGCCGTGGACCCGGCCTCGCTGAAGGCCGCGGTCATTCATGGCTCGACGATGGCGAGCCGCTGTGTGGCCGGGATCGGCGTCGCCGAGCTGCTCTCACTGGCGCCCGGGGACATCGAGGAGCGCGTGGCCACCTTCCGGAGGCTGGTGGACTTTCCCGCCGCGTGACATTCTCCACGCTGGCCGCGCGGGGTGTCGCGGCACTGGGGTTCCGGTCCCGACGCCACGGTTCGACGCCGGGCGCCTCACGGACCGGCCCGTTCAGAGGAGTGTGACGGAACCATGAAGCGACTTTCCTTGCTTGCCCTCGGCGGAGCCTTGACCTTCGCGAGCTGCACCACGGACGAGATCGATCCCCCTATCTTCGGCGATGCGGGGCAGATCGACGTCGAGGACATGGACACCGGAGGCGGCGCGGTCGGTCCGTGTCCGGAAGGCGCCGATGCGCCGCCGGACCCGGAAGGCATCTCGCTGCCCTGCTGCGCGCGTTCGTCGAACGCCGACCAGCTCGACAACGTGGAGCTCCGGCTGACCTCCGTGCGCTTCACGGCGCCGGCCTCGGTCAACCCGGACACCGCGGGCCCGCTCACGAACTCGCTGCTCCAGCAGGCCATCGACCAGGAGCGCTTCAACTGGACCATGCGCATCGTCGACGACGGCGGCTCGGTCACCATCGAGGCCGGTGGCGGGATTCGCCAGGACGGTGGCGCGCTGGCCTTCGCGAGCGGCAACGCGACGACTCCCGGCGGCGAGAACCCGCTGCTGATGGACGCGGACCGCTGGGATCCCTCCACGGCCGCAGGCTCCTACTCGGGTAACGACTTCACGCAGACCGAGCCAGCGCCCTTCACCTCGGTGCCCGTGTTCAACGCCGAAGGCAACGTGCTCCTCGAGTTCCCGCTGCAGAGCACGGTCTTCACGCTCCAGCTCGACGCGACGCGCACCTGCGCGGGTGTGCGTCGGAACGACTTCTCGGGCATCAAGTTCGAGGCCGCCGGTACCGTCGAGACGTTCACGCGGGTGGAGGACACGGTCGGCTTCGAGGTCAACCAGGCTCCGCTGCCGGCGGGCACGCAGCTCTGCGCGATCCTCGGGCAGTTCGGTCCGCCCCTCGGTCTCACGAGCCCCTGCGACCCGAACGAGCGCTCGGCCTGGGGTGTGCTCCCGGACAGCGTCTGCGACGAGACGGGCTGCACCGTGGGCGGATGCGATGGCATGACCACCTGCAACGCCTGGCGCGTCGCCGCGAACGTCTCGGCGG
>JBCDGX010000705.1:0-3417 GCA_038750805.1 Myxococcota bacterium | reverse complement strand
TCGAGGGCCAAGCGGCGGAGCATCATCGCCGGGCCCTCCTCGACGCTCGGCGCCTCGATGTGCGCGAGCCAGGCGTCGTCGTAGGAGGCGCCTGGGCTCAGGGCCTCGAGGGGCTCGAGCACGCAGCCCCAGCCTCCCGCGGCCGGCGCCTGCACCGGGCCGCGGAGCTCCCCGTCGTCGCCGAGGAGGCGCGCGTGCGAGCAGAGGCCGAGGCCCCCCGTGCATCGGGCGCAGGTGACGTGGAGCAGGCCCCCGCGGAGGGGCGCCAGCGCGTGCCCTCCGTAGTCCGGAATGGACACGCGGAGGGGCTCCCCGTCGGCCTCGACGCCGAGGAGGCGCTGCACCACGATTTCCGGTCCCTCGCGCCAGGCGATGGCTGCCGTCCCTCCGACGAAGCCCACCTTCACGTCCTCGACGTCGGCCTCGAGCGTCGGGAGCACACCGCGGCGGATCACGGCGCAGCCCGCGAGCTCTTCCCGGCCCACGAGCGGCGGGTCTTCCCCGGGGGGGACGCCCGCGTCCTGAACCTCTTCCTCACCGCCGCAGGCCGCGAGGAACGCGAGGAGTGCGCCGAGCACGTTGACGGTCCAGGCCGCGCCACGGGACCTCGCCGCATGCGCCGCGCCCTGGCCCTCGCCTTCGTGCTCCTCGGCGCTCCGACCCTCGCGGAAGGTCAGGAGCCCGACCTCGTGCTCGAGGGCGTGGCGCCCGCGGGCCCGGAGCGCTTCGTCTTCGTCCCCTTCGACGTCCCGGAGGGGACTCGGGAGATCGTGTTCGAGCACCGGCAAGTCCTGGAGGAGAACATCCTCGACTTCGGGCTGAACGGCCCCGATCCCGAGGGCTTGAGCGGTCAGAGCTTCCGCGGCTGGGGCGGAAGCAACGCCGACGACACGCTCATCGCGACCGCCGCGGCCACGCCGGGCTACCTCCCGGGGCCGCTCGCGGGGCGCTGGGAGCTCGTCGTCGGGCTCGCGAAGGTCGACGTGGCGCCGGCGCCTTATCGGGTGGCGCTCACCTTTCGGGACGCGGACGAGGTGGCGGCCTGCGTCGCGGACGCATCGTGCGTGACCCTCCCGGAGGTCGACCCGGACCGCGGGCCCTACGTGCCGGCGGAGCCGCTCGCGGGGGCGGGCTGGTACGCCGGGGACCTCCACGTCCACTCGGTGCACTCGGGGGACGCGACGCCGACGCTCGACGAGATCGCCGCCTACGCGGCGTCCATCGGGCTCCAGTGGATCGAGGTCAGCGAGCACAACACGACGAGCCACGTGGGCATGCTCAGCGCCGTGCAGCGGAGGCATCCCGAGGTGCTGCTCGTGCCCGGCATTGAGTGGACGACGTACCAGGGCCACGCCAACGCGATCGGTCTCACCACCTTCGTCGACCACAAGATCGGCAGCCGCGGCGTGACCATGGAGGGGAGCCTCGGCGCCATCCGGGAGACCGGGGCCGTGCTGGCGCCCGTGCATCCGCTCATCGGTATCGGCGACCTCTGCATCGGCTGCGATTGGGACACCGACCTGGGCCCGGCCCTCGTCGACGCGCTCGAGATCGTGAACGGGGACGTCGACGGGGTGGGGTTTGCGCGCCTCGAGCGGAACCTCGCGCTCTGGGACGAGTGGTGCGACGAGGGCCGACACGTCGTGGCCATCGGCGGCTCGGACAGCCACCGCGCCGGCGAGCGCGGCCCGACCATCTCGCCGATCGGCGAGCCGACGACGCTCGTCGAGGCCGAGGCCCTCGACGCCGAAGGCATCCTCGCCGGCCTCCGCGGGGGCCGCACGGTCGTGAAGCTCGGCGGGCCGGACGACCCCATGGCCGTGCTCGAGGCCGTGGAGCCGCGCGAGGGGGACACGGTCGTGGCGAACGAGGCGACCTTCCGGGTCCGCGTGAGCGATGGCGGAGGCGCACGTGCCGACGCCCTGGTCTTCGTCGTGGACGGCGTGGCCGACGCGCCGACGCCGATCCCGGCGCTGCCTTTCGAGGCCGAGCGGACGCTGACCGCGCCGGAGAGCGCCGAGGCCCGCGTGCGCGTCGAGGTCCTCTCGGAGGGACGCCGCCGGACCGTCACCTCGCACCTCTGGCTCCGGCGCCCCGCCCCGGTGATGCCGGACCTCGGACCGCCGGACGCGGGGGCCGACGCCGGCGCGGCGGAGGGGGGCGGTGGATGCGCCGCGGGGCCCGCGCCCCTCGCGGCGGGCCTCGCCTTGCTCGCCTTCGCCTCGGCCCGGCGGCGCCGTCGATGAGTGCCCGGAAGCGCGCGACGAAACCCCAGCCGTGGCATGGTGTGCCTCGATGAGCGACGAGAAGAACCCCGCGCTCGCCGGCACGCGGCTCTCGAGCCCGGCGGCGGCGCTCGCGCCGGGGATGGTGCTGAACAACACCTACGAGCTCGAGAGCCTGCTCGGTCAGGGCGGCATGGGGGAGGTGTGGAAGGCGCGGCACCTCCGCCTGCCGAAGAGCGTCGCCATCAAGGTCCTGCACGCGACGCTGAACGCCAGCGGGGAGATCATCGCGCGCTTCCAGCGGGAGGCGGAGATCGGGGCGCGGCTCGCGCACCCGAACATCGTGCACGTG
This sequence comes from Myxococcota bacterium, assembly GCA_038750805.1. GTDB lineage: Bacteria > Myxococcota_A > Polyangia > Polyangiales > Houyiibacteriaceae > CALCTH01. Next base: position 840 of record JBCDGX010000705.1, on the reverse strand, counting down.
TCCGATTTCGACGCGCTGCCCGACGGGCGGCGCTACATCGCGATGGACTTTCTCGAGGGCGAGTCGCTCGCCGACCGCCTCGAGCGCGGACGCATGAGCTTCGCGGAGACCAAGGCCGTGCTCGAGCAGACCGTCCGCGGGCTCCGCGTCGCGCACGACGCCGGCGTGGTCCACCGGGACCTCAAGCCCGACAACCTCTTCCTCGCGCATGCGCCGGACGAGGACCCGCCCTTTCGCGTGAAGATCCTCGACTTCGGCATCTCGAAGATCCAGTCGCCGAACGTGAACCTCACCCGCGACATGGCCGTGATGGGGACGCCCGGCTACATGGCGCCCGAGCAGGCCATGGGGAAGACCCGGGACCTCGGCCCCGCGGCGGACCAGTTCGCGTTGGCGACCATCGTCTACGAGATGCTCACGGGCCACATCGCCTTCACCGGAGACACGCTCGCCGAGGTGGTGCTGAAGGTGGTCCAGGAGACGCCCCCGCCGGTGCGCGACACGGTGCCCGACGTGCCGGCGGCGGCCGCCGCGGCGGTGATGCGCGGGATGTCGAAGAACCCGGAGTCGCGCTTCCCCGACGTCAGCACCTTCCACGCGGCGTTCACCGGGGCGCAGCCCCTCAGCCCCGTGGCCGCGGCGGCCACGATGGCGGCGACGGAGGCCGTGCCGGCGGTCGTGCCGGCGACGGACCCCGTGCCCGCGCCGGAGCGCCGGGGCCTTCCGGCGGCAGCGCTCGTCGCGGGCATGGTGGCCGTCGGGCTCGGCCTCGGCGTCGGCGCCTTCGCGCTCACGCGTGGCGGGGACGAGGCGCCCGGCGCCCCGCCGGCAGCGGCCTCC
>JBCDGX010000704.1:0-3432 GCA_038750805.1 Myxococcota bacterium | reverse complement strand
CGAGGGCGGCGAGGCGGAGCTCGCCGAGGATAGCGCCGTCAGCGAGGCGTCGCTCGTCGTCTGCGTGCGTGCCCTCGAGTCCCGGGAGCGCGGCCGGCGCCGCGGCGGCGTGCTCGTCCGCTACGCCCACGCGGTGACGCCGGAGCATCTGGTCGAGGTGGCGCCGGAGGCGCTCGTCGAGGCGCAGGAGATCTCCCTCGACGAGGCCACGGGCCGGCTCACGGCGCGCACGCAGCTCCGCTACGGCGCCCTCGTCCTCGAGGACGAAGAGGCCGGCACCCTCGACGATGCGGAGGCCGCCCGAACGCTCGTCCGGGCCGCCCGCGACCGGGGCCTCGCGCGCTTCCTCGACCTCGACGCCCTCACGAGCTTCGAGCGCCGGGTCGCCTTCGCCCGCGCCCATGGTGCGGAGCTCGACGCCGTGGACGACGCGGCCGTCGACGCGGCGCTCGCGGACCTCGCCTGGGGGCGCCGGAACCTCAAGGACCTCGAGGGCGTCGACGTCGTCTCGGCCCTCCGCGCGCGCATGCCCGGCGATCATCGCGCGGCCCTCGCTAGGCTCGCGCCGGTCGCCGTGGCGATCCCCGGCCGGCGCGCGGTGACGGTCACCTACGAGGTCGATCGCGATCCGTGGATCGCCAGCCGGCTCCAGGACTTCTTCGGGGCGGCGGACGGGCCGCGCGTCGCCGGCGGTCGCGTGCCGCTGGTGCTCCATCTCCTCGCGCCGAACCGCCGCGCGGTGCAGGTGACGACGGATCTCGCTGGCTTCTGGGAGCGCCACTATCCGGCGCTTCGGAAGGAGCTCGGGCGCCGCTACCCGAAGCACGCCTGGCCCGAGGATCCCATCTCGGCCGAACCCTCCCGTCCCCGTCGCCGCCGCTGATAGACTCCGGCCTATGCTCCCCGCCGACGACGACCTGCGCGCCGCCGGAGAGATCCTCGACTTCGTGCTCGAGGCCGTCGAGGACGTGGTCGTCGTCTGCGACCTCGAGGGGCGCATCGTGCGGGCGAATCGCGCGGCCCACGAGCGCTCGGGCTACGAGCCGCCGACGCTCCTCGCGCTCCGCCTCGCCGACCTCGTGCCGGCGGATCTCATGGGCGAGCACGGGCGCATGGCGGCGGCGGTGATGGGCGGCGAGCGCGTGCGCTTCGACACCGAGCGCCTCCATGCGAACGGGGAGCGCGTTCCGGTGACCATCACCACCGCCCCGGTGCACGCGGGCGGGGATCCCGCGGCCCCGCTCGTCGGCGCGACGCTCGTGCTCCGTGAGCGTCGCGAGGTCGACCCCTTCCTCGGCGCGGTCGTGAGCAGCTCCGCCGACGCCATCGTGGGGCTCGATACTGAGCGGCGCGTCACCGTGTGGAACGCGTCCGCGGAGCGCCTCTTCGGCTGGGCCGCGGACGAGATCCTCGGGCGCGACGTCGACCTCATCTGGCCCACGGGTGAGGCCGATGCCGGCCAGGCGAGCATCGCGCGGGCGCTCGCCGGGGAGCGCGTGCGCTTCGAGGCCGTGCGGCGGCGCAAGGACGGGGAGGAGCTTCACGTCGAGCTCCACGTCGCCCCCGTCGTGGACGCGAACGGCACGATCCTCGGCACGTCGTCGGTCGCCCGGGACCTCGCCGAGCGTCGCCGTCTCGAGGAGGTGCTCCGGCGAAGCCATCGCCTCGGCGCCATGGGGCAGCTCGCCGGCGGCGTCGTCCATGACGTGAACAACCTCCTCACGGTGATCGGCATGCATACGGAGCTGGCGCTCCGGAGCATCACCGAGGGCGGGCACGACGCCGAGGAGCTCGGCGTGGTCCTCGATGCCGTCGATCGGGGAGCGCGGCTCACGCGCTCGCTCCTCGCCTTCGCGCGCCGGGACGAGCGCGAGGCCACGGTCATCGACGTGCACGAGGTCCTCGACGACCTCCTCCCGCTCCTTCGCCGGGCCCTCGGCAAGAACGTCGAGCTCGTGGCGGAGCTGGGGGAGACCTCCTCCGTCGCCTTCGATCCCACGGGCCTCGAGCAGGTCGTCACGAACCTCGCGCTCAACGGTCGCGACGCGATGCAGCCCACGGGCGGGCGCCTGCACGTGGAGACGCGCAACGTGCGCCTCGACGAGGCCTTCGCCGCCCGCCACCCGGGCACCACGCCGGGCCGCTACGTCCGGCTCTCCGTGCGCGACGAGGGCTGCGGCATGGACGCCGCCACGCGCGAGCGCCTCTTCGAGCCCTTCTTCACGACCAAGGGTCCGGGGGAGGGCACGGGCCTCGGCCTCTCCACGGTCTACGGCCTCGTGAAGCAGGCCGGCGGGGAGGTGACGGTCTTCAGCGAGCCGGGCCACGGCGCGACCTTCCGCGTGTTCCTGCCGCGGAGCGACGAGCCGGTGGAGAAGCCCCGGCGGGCCCGGGACGAGGCGAGCATGTCGTCGGTCACCGAGCCCACGGAGACCCTCGTCGTGGTCCTCTCCGACGCCAGCCTGCGGGGCGCCGTCCGGCGTACGCTCAGCGTCCAGGGCTATTGCGTGCTCGATGCGGCGGACGGCGCCGAGGCCATCGCGCGGGCGCAGGACCTCGAGGGGCCCGTGGATGCCGTGCTCTCCGACGGCGTGCTCCCCGGCGCCATCGGGGGGGAGGGCGTGGTCGGCGCGCTCGGCGAACGCAACCGATCGTTCGGGTTCGGCGCGCCGCGCCTCCTCTACCTCGGGGGCGTGCGCGACGCCGCGCGCGGCGCCACGGCGGCGCCCGTGCTGCCCAAGCCCTTCACGAGCGATGGGCTCCTCGGCTTCGTCCGCGAGGCGCTCGACGGCTGACGCTCAGGTCGCGTCGTCGAGGGCGCGCTGGAGCGCCGCCCGGGTCTCTTCGAGGAGCACGGCGAGCTTCTGGAGCGCGTCGGCCTCGCCGCGCTCGAGCGTGTCCCGGCCGAGCTTGTAGGTCTTCGTCGCCTGGTCGAGGAGCAGGCGTGCGTTGGGATCGCCGGCGAGGGTCCGGTAGGCGCTCGGGAAGAGGCGGTCGAGCGCCGCGAGCGCGACCTCGACCGTCTGCCGGCTCCGCTCCTCCGCCTCGTCGCCGCGGCGCTTGTCGAGCTGGAGCATGCTCTCGCGCGCGGCCTGCGTGAGCTCCGAGACGTCGAGGCCCGAATGGCCGCGCACCTCGACCGTGATCGCCTTCCCGGTCTCCGGGTCCTTGGCCGAGACCTGGAAGATCCCGTCGTGGTCGATCTCGAAGGTCACCTCGAGGTCGACCTCGCCCGCGGGCGCGGGCCGGAGGCCGGGCACGCTGATGTCCTTCAGGAGCGTGTTCTCGCTCGCGGCCGTCCGCTCGCCCTGGCGCACCTGGAGGCGCTCGTGTGCCGCACCGATCGGGGCGGCGAGCTGCCGTTTGCCTGGGCGCGGGACGCGGTGGACCCGGAGTTGGTGCGCGAGTTGATGGCGCCTGTGTTTCAGGAGG
>JBCDGX010000703.1:0-3434 GCA_038750805.1 Myxococcota bacterium | reverse complement strand
GCTTCGCCCTCGGGGTCCGCGTCGTACGTCGCCGCCGCGACGAGCGCTCCGACGACCCCACCGAGGCAGAGCACCGCGGCCGCGCGCACGCCCCAGCGGGGCCGCGGGGGCGGAAGACGCGGCCCCTCGGCGTCCGCCGTGTCCGCGGGGGCGTGGTGCACCGCCGCGTTCGGGAGAGAGATCGTCCCGGCCTGCGCGACGTCCGCCGGAGCGGCCGGCGGAACCGAGCGTCCGAGGGGCGTGCAGGCGACCCCCACGAGCGTGGCGCGGACCGCCTCGTCGGCGAGGAGCGCCCCGAGCTCCGCCTCGAGCGCGCCCGCATCGCGCGGGCGGTCGACGGCGCGTTTGGAGAGGCAGCGCTCGATCAGCGCGACCAGCTTCGGATGCGCGCCCGGCGACCGGCGCGCGAGGGGCTCGTGGTTTTCGGTGCAGACGGCCACGATCACGGCGGTCGGCGAGTCCCCGTCGTAGGGGAGCTCGCCCGCGAGGAGCTCGTAGAGCATCACGCCCACGGACCAGACGTCGGTCTGCGGCCCGGCCGTCTTCGGCTTCGCCGCCTGCTCCGGGCTCATGTAGGCGGGGCTGCCCACCGCGACGCCCGTGGCGGTCTTCTTCCCGGCGTCGCTCAGGTCCCGGGCGATGCCGAAGTCGAGGAGCTTCACGCGCACGCCATCGCGCGGCTCGTCCAGGAGGAAGATGTTCTCGGGCTTCAGGTCCCGGTGCACGATGTCCGCCGCGTGCGCCGCCGCGAGCGGCGCGAGCGCCTCGTGGACCCGCTCGACCATCGCCAGGCGCGCCGGCGTCTCCTCGTCGAGGCAGCGCTCGAGGTCCTTCCCCCGGAGCAGCTCCATCGCGAAGAAGTGGCGCCCGTCGGGGAGCTGACCGACCTCGTGCACCCGCGTCACGCCCGGGTGGTCGATGCGGCGCAGGGCCTCGTGCTCCCGGCGGAAGCGGGTCAGCCCCATGGCCGTGTCGAGCACCTCCACGCGCAGGACCTTGAGGGCGACCTCCTCGGATCCGCCGACGGGCCGCGCCGCGTACACGGCCCCCATGGAGCCGCGGCCGACGAGGCGCAGCGCCTCATAACCGGCGACGGCGGGGGTGGGAAGCAGGCTCGGGGTGGGTTCGAGGCTCACGGCGGCGGGCTCCGAGCGTAGATACGAACGTCGAACGCCCCCCGATCATTACGGTCCCCCGGGGCGCCCGGTTTTGTTCTCCGTCGCGCGTGGCCGAGACCGAGCCCCACGGAGCCGAGTTTCAGTGGTGCGTATCTTCGATCGCGGCCCACTCGGAGTCGGTGAGGGAACGCGGTCCCTGGGTCCCGAGCACGGTGCCCTCGGGCTTCGAAGGGTCCGGGGTCCAGGCGACGCTGATCTCGCTGCCCGCGTGCTCCGCCACGCCTTCGAGGTGCTTGGCGAGCCTCCGTGCGAGGGGCTCGTCCACGTCCGCGAGCATCGCCGCGACCCAGCGGAGCGTGGCCGGGTCGATCAGCTCGTGGCGATGCGGGTGCCGCTCGAGGACCGCCTCTCGCCGGTCCGCCTTCGTCTTGGCGTCGTCCTTCGTCTCGCTCATCGCATCCCCTCGGCGCGCTCGGTCGCCCTGCACTCATGGGGCAGAGCCCCGGGAGTGACCAGTTTGCGACGCAATTTCGCGCCGGACCGTCAGAGGCTGCGGTCGAAGCGCTCGAAGAAGGTGGCGAGCGCCAGCGCGTCCCCTTCGACCTCCACGCTCCCGTCCGCGATGGCCTCGCCGGGGCCGATGAGCTTCAGGGCGATGCGCCGGTAGGTCGCCGCGTCCGCGATCAGGGTGGCCACGGGATCCGGCGTGCCCGGCAGGGGCTCGCCCTCGACGACCTCGGCCACGCGCCGGCGCACGGTGATCACGAACTGCCTCGGCCGACCCTCCGCGTCCGGCTCGTCCGGGAAGCGGAAGACCACGCTCTCGTGCACGTCCGCGCGCTCGGGGATGAGCCGCGACTGCATCACCTCGAAGAGCAGCTCGAGGGGGATCGCATCCACCACCGCCGCGCTGGGACGCGGCCGGGGGAGCCGCTCGTAGCCCGCGCGCAGCTCGTGCGCCGATTCGAGGAGGTAGCCGCGGCCGTTCGTGTTCGCGATGCCCGCGGCGAGGGCTTCGAGGGTCGCCTCGAGGGCCTCGCGCAGGGCGGGCGCGCGCTCCGGATCCTGCGGCGCGTCCCCGGGCGTCGGGGCCAGCGTGAGCTCGCGGAGGTGCGCGAGGAGCTCGAGGGACCAGCGCAGCTCCCCGGCCTCCCGGGCCTCGTTCGCCGCCCGAAGGACCGCCTCGTGCCCGCCCATCATGCGAACCGTCCGTTCGGCCCGTTCGCGGGGCGGCACGGGGTAGAGGGTCTCCGGGCGCCCGTCGAACCAGCCGAGCTCGTTCGTGTAGATGGCCCGCGCCGACCAGTCGAGCTGGCCGTAGAGCTCGGCGAGCGCCGGCTCCGCCGCCAGCTCGCCGGGGAGGCCGACGCGCGCCGCGAGGCGGTCGACGGGCTCGCCGCGGTTCGCCGCGCGCACGGTCTGGTCCCGCACCCATTGGATGCCATCCCGGTAGCGCGTGAGCTGCTCGGCGATGCGCTCGCGCCCCTCCAGCGGCGCCGTGTGCGAGGGCAAGAGCGTCCGCGGCGCGAGCCGCCGCATGCGGTCGAGGCTCTCGATCCAATCGTCCACGGGCCGCGGCGAGGTGCCGCGGATCGTGTAGAGGTTCGGGAAGGTCCGGTAGTAGTTGTCGCCGGGCGCGAGGGCGCCGAGCGTCGGGATCCACACGAAGAGCTGGTCGTGCGTCTCGCCGTGGGCCTCCTGCAGCTCGAAGGTCAGCCCGCCGACGTCGAAGGCCGCCTCGCCCTCGAAGGTGTTCGTCGGCATGCGCACGCCGACCTCGAGTGCGGCCTCGAGATCGATGCGCCGGCCGAGCGCCGAGCAGGGCATCGCCGCGTCGCTCACGTGCCATCCGAACTGGCGCCCGCCGCGCATGGCCTCGGCCCGGCGGAAGACGCCGTACTGCTTGTAGAAGTGCTCGACGAGGTTCTTCGTCGCCCAGATGGGCAGGTCCTCGCCGGCGACCTCGGTCCACGCCGCCGCCCCGCCGATGTGGTCGATGTGGCTGTGCGTGAGGACGAGCGCGGCGACGGGCCCCGGCGACGCCTCGAGGAGCGCGTCCCGGCTCACGCGCGAGCGCGCGGGGCTCATGCCTGCGTCGATCACCACGGCGCCTTCGTCCGTGCGGACCAGGATGGTGTTCGCGAGGTCGTAGCCGATGGCCACGAAGATCCGCTCGCCGACGCGCTCGATGCGCGGCTCCCCGATGGCCTCGCGGCAATGCTCCTCGAGGGACTCCGGGGAGGCGAGCGCGCGCGCTTCGTGCACCTCGCGCTCCTCGGGGCGGAGGCTTCGAAAGAGGACCAGCCCGGCGGCGGC
>JBCDGX010000702.1:0-3442 GCA_038750805.1 Myxococcota bacterium | reverse complement strand
GCCGGGCCCCTACGCGCCGGGTCCGCCAGCGCCGGGCCCCTACGCGCCGGGTCCGCAGGCGCCGGGCTCCCATGCGCCCGGTCCGCAAGCGCCGGGCTCCTATGCGCCAGGCCCGCAGGGACCGGGCTCCCATGCGCCGGGTCCTCTGGCGCCGGGCTCCTATGCGCCCGGTCAGCAAGCGCCGAGCTCCTACGCGCCCGGGCCTTACGCGCCCGGCCCTCCAGGCGCGGCTCCGGCGCTCGAGGAGGCCCCGCGCGTCGTCGTGATCGGCGGCGAGTCCCATCCCGGGTTTTGGCCGCGCCTGCCCACGGCGTTCCTGGTGCCCTTCCGCGGTGGAGCGGCGCAGCTCGTGTTCGGCGTCGCGGCGATCACTACGGCGGGCTTCGTGGCGCTCGGCCTGCTCCCGGCGATCGGCTTTTTGGCCTTCGCCAAGCTCGTCCTGAGCTTCGCCTTCGGTACCGCGGCCGTCGGCGCGCACGCGCACGTGTTCACGCGCTTCGCGCTGGCGGGCATGCACGACGAGGGGGGCGCGCCGCCGGAGGTCAGCCCCGCCTGGCCGAGCTTCTCGACGCTCTACTACCGCGGGCTCAGCCTCGTCGGGCTGCTGATCCTGCTCTTCGGTGCCTTCGCCTGGCTCGCCGTGCAGGGGACCTCGCCGCTCGTGCTCGTGGTCGGCATGGCGCTGGTCTACGTCTACTGGCCCATGGCCCTCTCCGTGCAGGCGCTGACGGGGCGGCCGCTCGCGCCCTTCGAGCCCCCGACGGTCGTGCGCGGCATCTTCGCGGCCCCCGTCGAGTACGCGATCATCGTGATCATGGGCGTGGCCGTCCTCGTGGCCGCCTCCGCGCTCACGTTCTTCATCGCCGGAGGCGCGCTCCTCGGGGCCGTCGCGGCGCAGAGCTTCGGCGCCGCCATGATGGCGCTGCTCATCGGTCAGGGCATCGGCGTCCTCGCCGGCACGGTGCTCGCCGCCGTGCAGGGCTACCTGATGGGGTGCCTCGTCGGCGCCCGCCCCGATCGCTTCGGGTTCCTCTGAGGTCCCCCAGGCCTTCGGGGGTTAGCTGCAGCGGTCGGCGACGCGGCGGAGGCCCCGGGCGCATCGCTCGCGCCCATCGTCGCAGCGCTCGAGGGTCTCGGGGTCGCCGGTGTCGTCGGCGATGGCGCAGATGCGGTCCGCCAGCTCGCACACCCGCTGCGCGAGCCGGTCCGCGGCCGGGCAGTCGAGGGACGAGGCCCCGAGCGCCGCGTCGAGCGCCGCCTCCTGGCCCTGGAGATCGTCCCAGCTTCGGTCCGAGACGCCGCTGAAGACGACCTGCGTGCCGGCCTCGTCGAGGTCCCGGCCGGCCGGGGCGCTCTCGGTGGTCCGGACGGCCGCGGCCGCCTCCTCCTGCTCGCCGCCGCTCGCCTCCGTGCGCGCAGAGGACGCCTCGCGCGGCTCCCCGCCGCCGGCGCAGCCCGCGAAGGCGATCGCGAGCGCCGCGGCCCACCATCGCTGCCCCTGGAAGCGCGTTTCCCTGGTGTTCATCGTCCCTCCTCCGCCAGCGCGCGATCGAGCAGGCGCTCGTTGACCCGGAGCGCCTCGTGATAATCGGCGGCCGCCTCCCGCGCCCTTCCGAGTGCCTCGCGGGCCTCCCCGCGGACCACGAGCAGACTGGCCGTGAGCACGTCCATGGTCTCGAGGTCGAGCGCATCGTCGGCGACGGCTTCCGCGCCGGCCGCGTCACCGCGGCGGAGGAGCCGTCGGGCGAGGCGATAGGCCGTGTCCTGCCGCCGGGCGCGCGCGGCGGCGGCCGCCACGCCCTCCGGGGGAGCGCTCGCGAGCGCGGCGCGCAGGGACGCGTCCCCGGCTTCGCTCGCGTCCCCATCGGCGGCGACGTGGGCGGCGCGCACCTCGTCGACCCAGGCCTGCGCGGCCGGGTCGCTCGCCGCGCAGGCGACGAGCCCGAGGCAGAGCAGGACGCGCCTCATGGCCGGTACCGCTCCTCGAGGCTGGCGTGGAGCGTGGCGCGGTAGCGGGTGAGCTCCGCGTCGAGCGCATCCGAGCTCCCGCCGCTCGCGGCCTCCGCCTGGGCGCGCAGGAGCGCGACGCTCGGCCTGGGGAGGTCGCCGCCGGGGACGCCGGGACGCAGCGTGAGCAGGATCGCCGCCCCGGCCGCCGCGATGCCGACGCCGGTGGGGAGGAGCAGCACCCAGGGGCGCTTCCACCAGGGCCGCTCGGCGGCGGGCGCGGGCCCCGGGACCGCCGCGAGGACGTCGTCGAGGATGCGCTCCGCCGCCGCGTCCTCGAGGGCGCCGCCGTCCCGGGCGTAGCGCACCACGCCGGCGGCGGCGAAGGCGTCCACCGGGAGCTCGGGGGCGCCATGGCTCCGGTCGAGGGCCGCCGCGAGGGCGGCGGCCTCGCGCAGCTCGTCCGCGGTGGGCGGCAGGCTCTCGTCGTCGTCGCTCACGGCGTCTCCTCCTGCGACCTGGCGCGAGGCGCGCCGCCGGGCAAGGGCGTCGCGTCGCCCAGGCGCTCCCACTCCCGGCGGAAGGCCCGGAGCGCCCGCAGCAGCACCACGTCGAAGGTTCCGAGCTTCACGTCCAGGGCCTCGGCGCAGGCCTCGCGGTTGCGCTCCTCGACGAGGCGAAGCTCGATGGCGCGCCGATAGCGCGGGCTGAGGCGGGGCAGCACCGCGTCGAGGCGCGCGCGGAGCCGGGCCTGCCGCTCCCGCGCGTCGAGGGCGGCCCCGGGAAGGTCGGCGCTCTCCCGAAGCGGGCCGAGGAGCCCCTCGAAGCTCGCTAGGGCGCGGCCGCTCCGCGCGCTCACCCGGTGCATGTTCGTCGCCTCGTTCGCCGCGATGCGCGAGAGCCAGGGCCGCAGGCCGTCCGCGTGGGGCTTCCAGCGCGGGAGCTGCTCGAGGGCCTTCCGGAAGGTCTCCGCGAGCGCGTCCTCGGCGGCGCTCCGGCTGCCGAGGCGTGGCAGGAGCACGCGCGCGAAGAGCTCGGGCGCGTGCAGGCGGTAGAGCGCGCCGAAGGCGTCGCGATCGCCCCCCTGCGCACGGGCGACGAGGGCGCGCTCGCGGCGGAGGCGGGCCCTTCGATTGTCGTCGGCCTCGGGCGGCACGGGCGCCGAGGGTAGCAAGCGGTCGCCCTCATGCTCGTGGAACGCGCGACGGCCGCGAGACTTACACCCGGGCCCCGCGAGGACGCTTTCTTCGTGCTCGGGTGTAAGCCGCCGCGCGCCGCCGCGTTGTCCCAGCGAACCCATGGCCCGCGGTCGCGGGAAGGACCACGACGATGCAGCTTCGCAGGCGACACGCCACCCTCCTCAGCCTCCTGATGCTCACGGCCTGCGCGGGCGGTGCGCGCCTCGAGTCCCTGGGCGCCTCCGGCGCGCCGCGCCAGCCCCGCGCCGAGAGCGCCCGCGGCGACGCCGCGGTCACGCGCGCGGCGGCGACCGAAG
>JBCDGX010000701.1:0-3459 GCA_038750805.1 Myxococcota bacterium | reverse complement strand
TCATGGACGACTCGGTGCTCGGCTTCGAGGTGCTCGCCGGCGGGACCGACGGCTTCCGGGTCACGCGCCCCGCGCGCACGGCGACGGCGACGAGCACGCTCGTGCGCGAGACCCTCGCCCGCCGGGCGGCCTTCTACGCCGTGCTCCGCGACCTCGGCGGCTCGGACGGGCCCGGGCTCTTCCGCCACGTCGACCTCGCGACGGACGACGAGGCGACGATCCGCGCCGAGCTCGTGAACCTCCACCGGCGCCTCTATGGCGTGCGCCACGACCCCGGCGACCCACCCATCGACGACGCCTACGCGCTCTTCGCGGGGCTCCGCGACGCGAGCGACGACGCGGCCCGGGCCTGGGTGCTCACGCTCGCGGCCCTCCTCGAGGACCTCCGCTTCGCCACCTACTGAGGATGCGCCGATGAGTCAGACCAAGAGCCTCTCTCTCTCGCGCCGTGCGCTCCTTCGCGGCGGCGCCGCGGCCCTCGGCGCCACGGCCCTCGGGCGCCTCGGCGTCTCCGCCGACGTCGGCAGCACGGACCGCGCGCCGAAGCGCCTCGTGATCGTCTACGCGCGCGGCGGCTGGGACACGACCTTCAGCATCGACCCGAAGCCCGACGTCGCGACCATCGACGGCGCGCCGGGCATCGTGCGCCGCTTCGCGGACCTCGAGATCCACACGGCGCCGAGCCGGCCGAGCGTCGCGCGCTTCTTCGAGCGCTGGGGCGAGCGGACGGCCGTGGTGCACGGCATCGAGGTGCGCTCCTTCGTGCACCGGGACTGCGAGAAGCGCGTGCTCACGGGGACGCCGAGCGACGACGCGCCCGACGTCGGCGCGCTCACGGCGGCCTGCCTCGGCGCGGACCGGCCCATCCCCTACCTCGTGCTCGGCAGCACGGCGCGGGCGGGAGAGCTCGAGGCGCTCACGGGGCGCGTCGGTCTGACGAACCAGCTCCTCGCCATCGCCGACCCGGCGCAGGCCTACCCCGACGTGCTCGGCGCGGCGGACGTGATCCCCGAGGGCGGCGAGGCCGCGCTCCTCGCGGGCTTCCGGGCGACGTCGGAGGCGCGCTTCCTCGAGCGCGCTGCGCGGCGCACGGCCTCGCGCCGGGCCGACGAGCTCGTGGGCGCGCGGGGGAGGGCCGAGCAGCTCCGGAGCTTCATCGCCGAGGCGGGCTTCGGCGAGCGGGCGCTGGTAACCGATCCCGGCGCGCAGCTCGCCGTCGGCGTCGAGGCCCTCCGCCGCGACTTCTCGCAGGCGGTGATGGTCGAGATCGCGGACTTCGACACGCACGAGAACAACGCGCTCCAGAACGACCTCCACGAGCTCCTCTTCGCCTCCCTCGACGGCCTGATGGCGGGGCTCGGAGACGCGAGACTCGGGGACGACACGGTCGTGCTCGTCGTCAGCGAGATGGGCCGGACGCCGCTCCTGAACCCGACGGGCGGCAAGGACCATTGGCCCGTGGCGAGCGCGATGGTGCTCGGCGCGGGCATCCGTGGCGGCCGTGCCTACGGCCGCACGACGGACGACTTCAAGAGCGTCGCCATCGATCTCGCGACCGGCGACGAGAGCGCGGAGGGGACGCGCATCCAGACCGCGAACCTCGTCGCCGGGGTGCTCGAGGCCGTCGGCGTGAGCCCGGCGACGGAGCTCCCGGGCGCCGTGCCCCTGCGAGCCTTCCATGGCTGAGTCGCCGATGCGCATCGGCCGGGCGCTGCTCCTCGTCCTCGCCGCCTGCATCGCCGAAGGCGGAACCCCGGCCGGTCCCCGGGGGCCCGCGGAGAGCTTCACCACGCGCGCGTGCCCCGACGGGAGCACGCTCGATTGGGAGACCTTCGGCGAGCCCTTCGTGCGGAGCTGGTGCACGGGCTGCCACGGAGGCGGCCTCGAGGGGCGCGAGGTTCGGGGCGGCGCGCCACCAGGGGTGAACTTCGACGACGAGGCCGCGGTGCTCGGGCGCCTCGAGGCGATCTACGAGCGCGCGGCCGACGGGAACCTGAGCATGCCGCCGGGGGGCGGGCCGAGCGCGGACGAGCGCCTCCTCCTCGGGGAGTGGATCGCCTGCGAGCGCGACGCCGCTCGGCCCTGAGCGAGTCTCTGCCGCCCTGCCCGAACGAGGTTAGAGCCCGCTCGACTTGAGGCTCTCGGCCGTGGCCGGGCTCATGGGCAGGTGCAGGCCGCACTCGCGCTTCCGGCCGAGGATGCGCCCGTCCCGCGGGTCCATGTCCGGCGTGGTCGGCAGCGTCGAGTGCACGTCGCCGATGGAGCGGTAGCCCTCGGCGACCAGCGGGTGCACGGGGAGATCGTGCATCGCGAGGTAGGCCTGCACGTCGTCCCCGGACCAGTGGAGGATCGGGTGCAGCTTCACGCGGCCGTCCTGCACGTCGACCCGCCGAAGCCCGGCGCGATGGGCGGTCTGCTCGGCGCGGAGCCCGGCCATCCACGCCGTGGCGTCGAGCTCGTCGAGGACCCGCTGCATGGGCTCGACCTTGTTCGTCTGGAGGTAGGCCTGCACGCCCTCCTCGCCCTGCTCCCAGCGCTCCCCGTGGAGCGCCTCCTGCATCGCCGTCGAGGTCCGCGGCGCGACCACCCGGAGGTCGAGGTCGAAGCGGCGCCGGAGCGCGTCCGCGAAGCGATAGGTCTCGGGGAAGAGGTAGCCGGTATCGACGAAGACGACCGGCGTCCCGGGAGCGACGCGCGACACGAGGTGGAGCATCACCGCGGAGTGCGCGCCGAAGCTCGAGCTCATGACCAGCCCGGCGCCGAAGCGCTCCGCCGCCCAGGCGACGAGGGTCTCCGCGCTCACGTCGCCGAGGTCCGCGTTCCACGCCTCGAGCTCGCTCGCGGTCGCCATGCCCATGCGGACAAGTTGACGCTACAGCTCGGGAATCGCAACGCCGAAAGTCGGTCTCGCGGCCGTGTCGCTGAAAGTGCGCGATTTTTTCGTTCTAATTGAATCACCATTTAGGTGCAGAAAACTGATCTCGCGTGACGCTCGCGCCCGCCGCGCTACAAGCGGAGCGCGATGGCGACCTACGACTTCGACCTCTTCGTGATCGGTGGCGGCTCCGGCGGCGTGCGCGCCGCCCGCATGAGCTCTCAGCTCGGGGGCCGGGTGGCCTTGGCCGAGGAGAAGTACCTCGGCGGCACCTGCGTGAACGTCGGCTGCGTGCCGAAGAAGCTGCTCGTGTACGGCGCGCATTTTCACGAGGACTTCGAGGACGCGCGGGGCTTCGGCTGGTCCCTGCCGGGCACGCCGAGCTTCGACTGGTCGCGGCTTCTGTCCAACAAGGACGCCGAGATCGCGCGGCTCAACGGCATCTACGACGGCTTGCTCGAGAAGGCCGGGGTCGAGGTGATCGCGGCGCGTGCGCGTTTCATCGACGCGCACACGATTCAGGTCGGTGACCGCCGCGTGACCGCCGAGAAGGTGCTCGTCGCCACCGGAGGTCGGCCCTGGGC
>JBCDGX010000700.1:0-3462 GCA_038750805.1 Myxococcota bacterium | reverse complement strand
GTGTACGAGCGCTTCCAGCGCGCCGCGGTCCCCGGCGAGCGCCCGCTCCCGCGCCGCCCGCCCCGCGTGCGTGCGCGCGAGGAGCGCCACGAGCCCTCCCCGCCGGGCCGGGGACGCCTCGGGCCCCGCGCGCCCCTGGGTCGCGTCGGCCATGAGCGCCGCCGCCAGCGCCTCGTCCTCGAGACGCTGGAGCAGCGACTCGTCGCTCGCACGCCACTCCGCCATCCGCCCTAGGCTAGACCGAGTTGCGGCCTCGTGACGCCCCGCGTCGAGGGTTGACACGGGAAGGCCGGCGGCCTAACCACGGCGTCACTGAATCGCGGTTCAGCGGGATGCCCCCCGGCCGCGACGAGGACCCTCCCCCGGACCCGTTGGACCGGGCCGAAAGGAAACCGATGCCGGACGCCAAGACCTCCTTCACCAAGGACATCCCCGAGAAGATCGCCGCCGACCCCGCCAAGGCCAAGGAAGTCGACGCCATCTTCCTCTTCCAGATCACCGGCGACGGCGGCGGCACCTGGACCGTGAACCTCAAGGACGACCTCGGCGTCGTCGAGGGCGACGCGGGCAACGCCGAGTGCACCATCGAGGTCTCGGACGAGGATTGGGTCCAGATCAGCGACGACCCGGCGAACGCGATGCAGCTCTACTTCTCGGGCCAGCTCAAGGTCAGCGGGAACGCGATGCTGGCGACGAAGCTCCAGGAGATCCTGGCCTGAGCATGCCGCCCCTCGCCGGACTGCGGGTGCTCGACCTCAGTCGCCTCCTCCCGGGCCCCTTCGCGACGATGATTCTCGCGGACCTCGGCGCGGAGGTCGTGAAGGTCGAGGACCCGCGGGGCGGTGACTACCTCCGGATCATGCCGCTGTCGGCGCCGGGGCGGCCCAACGTCGTGTTCGAGGCGCTCAACCGGGGCAAGAAGAGCGTCGTCCTGGACCTGAAGAAGCCCGAAGGCCGGGACGCACTCCTCGCGCTGGTCGCGGAGGCGGACGTGCTCCTCGAGAGCTTCCGCCCGGGCGTGATGGAGCGCCTCGGCCTCGGCTGGGACGTGCTGCACGCGGCGAACCCGCGCCTCGTCGCCTGCGCGCTGACGGGCTACGGCGCCGACGGGCCTCTGCGCGACCGGGCCGGTCACGACCTGAACTACCTCGCCCGCGCCGGCGTGCTCGGTATGAGCGGCCCGCCGGACGCGCCGCCGCAGGTGCCCGGGGTGCAGGTCGCGGACATGAGCGGTGGCCTCTACGCGGTCATCGCCATCCTCGCCGCGCTCCAGGGACGCGGCCAGGACGGCGAGGGACGTCAGCTCGACGTGGGGCTCTGCGAGAGCAGCTTGAGCATGGGCCTCTTCGGCCTCGGGCTCGCCGCCGGGGGCTCTCACCTCGGCCGCGGCGCCGACATCCTCACGGGCGGCATCGCGCCCTACGGCACCTACGCGACGAAGGACGGCGGGCACGTCGCGCTGGCGGCGCTGGAGCCCAAGTTCTGGATGGCCTTCTGCGCGGGCGTCGGGCTCACGCCCTCGCTCGAGGACGTGCGCCCCGGGCCGCATCAGGACGCACGCCGGGCCGAGCTCGCCGCGATCTTCGCCGAGCGCACGCGCGACGAGTGGGCGGCCTTCGGCGCCGAGCACGATTGCTGCCTCGAGCCCGTGCTGCGGCCGGACGAGGTGCCGCTGGACCCGCAGCACGCGGCCCGGGCGGTCTTCGCCGAGCGCACCCTCGGGGATGCGTCCTTCGTCATGCCCCGGACGCCCGTGGCGCCGCCGGCCGAGGGCCCGGGCCCCGGACAGGGCGCCGACACGGACGAGGTGCTCGAAGCCGCGGGCGTGGATGTCGCCGCGCTTCGCGCCGCCGGGGCCACACGGTGAGGGCGAGCTGCTAAACGGTCCCATGGCCACGAGCAGCGAAACCGGAGCCTCCACGTCGCGCCCTGGGCACTTCGGCGCGACGCCGTCGCATGGAGGCGGCGCGGCATGAGCGCCCTCGACGCGCTCCGCGGGGACGAGGGGAAGCGGCGCGAGGCCGTCGCGCTCGCCGTCGACGTGATGCTCGGCCGGCCCCTCGGCGACTTCGTGGAGCCCATCGGCCTGGTCGACGTGCTCTCCACCGGTCTCGCCGAGGCCATGCTCGAGCGCGGGCGCACGCTGCACGTGAACCCGGCCTGGAACCGGCATCGCGCGCGCAGTGCGGAAACCCGCGAGCTCGTCGGGAACATGATCGACGAGCCGAGCCGCGTCCGGCTGCGCGTCTGGCTCGAGAAGCCGCGCGCCGCGCGCGCCGACTGGCTCCGCGGCGCCGTGGACCTCGACCTGCTGCGCCAGCTCCTCGCGCCCGTGCTCGGCGACACGCTCGTCGCCTTCGCGAAGCGGCTCCCGGGCGTCGAGCTCGGTACGCAGCTCGGAACCGGCCTCGGAGGCCTCGCAGGCGCCTTCCGCAAGGGCCTGCGCAAGGGCGCGGGCTCGGAGGCGCCCGAAGCGGAGCCGACCGCGAAGGACGAGGGCGGGGCCGCCGGCCGGATCCAGGCGCTCGCCAAGGAGTTCGCGGCGGGAGCCTTGGGCACGGCGCGGCAGCAGCTGGACGCGCGCTTTCGAAGCCCCGAGGGCCGGGAGCTGCTTGGACGGCTCCGCGCCCAGGTCTTCGCGGCGCTGCTGGCGGCCCCCGTGGCGGAGGTGATGGACGACCTCGACGCCATCGGGCGGGAGGACCTCGTGGCGGCCTTGCCGGGCCTCGTCGCCCACAACGCCGGGCGGAGCTTCGTGAAGGACGCCATGCGACAGGAGATCGACGCCTTCCTCGCGGTCGAGGGATCGCGGCCGCTGCGGGAGGTGCTCGAGGAGGCGAAGGTGCTCCCCGGGGTCCGCGCCTACCTGCGCCTCCAGGGCGAGCGGCTCCTGGACGCGATGCTCGAGGACGCGGCGTTCGCGGCGTTCCTCGGCGCTCTCTGAGGGCTTCGCGTCGTCGGTGCGTCACCGCATCGCCGGCCCCTCCGTCGTTGCATCGTTGCAGCGATACGTTCCCTCGCGTCGACCGTCGGATCAGACGGGAACCGCATGGCGCGCATCCAGTACTACGTGCACGGCCGAGGCCGCGGTCACGCCATCCGAACGCTCTCCGCCGTGGCCGAGCTCCGCGAGCGCGGCCACGACGTGGACGTGGCCGCGTCCGGCGTCGCTGCACAGGTGCTCGCGTCCGTTCCGAACGTTCGAACGATCGAGCTCGTCGCGCCCGGCCGCGGCATGGCGTCCGCCTTCCGTCGCCGGCTGGGCGCAGACCGGCAGTGGTTGCGACGCCTCCACCCCGACGTCGTCGTGAGCGACGGTGACGGACCGAGCGTGCACGCCGCGCTCGCCCTCGGGATCCCGAGGCTCGCGGTGGGCCACGGCCTCGCGCTCGTGCACGCGCGCGTACCCACCGTCGCGCCACCCTTCGCTCGCTGGCGCGAGCGCCTCAACGTGGGGAGCAG
>JBCDGX010000699.1:0-3469 GCA_038750805.1 Myxococcota bacterium | reverse complement strand
GTTCGGGCGGCTCACTTCCCCTCGGTGCTACCACGGGTCGTTTCCGAGGGCGCCATGCGCGTGGGTCGGCGCGCGCGATTGGCTGCCTCCCTCGGCGTGGTGTAGCGCCTAGGCATGACCGATTTTGGTGGGATCACGCCCGTGCTTCGGAGCTTCGACGAGAGGAAGGCGCGGGAGTTCTATGTCGGCTTCCTCGGGTGGGACGTCGTCTTCGAGCATCGCCTCACGGAAGGCGGGCCGCTCTACATGGGGCTGACGTCGGGGCAGGCGCGGATTCACCTCTCCGAACACTTCGGGGACGCGGCGCCGGGCGCCACGCTGCGCATCGAGGTCGACGATCTGATGGCGTACCTGCGCGTGCTCGAAGCCAAGCGCTACGCCCACGCGCGGCCGGGGACCGAGCCGCGAGAGCCCACCCCCTGGGGCACCGTGGAGTGCCCCATCAGCGACCCCTTCGGCAATCGCTTGGTCTTCTGGGAGGAGGTCGCGGACGCACCCTGAGCCGGGCTCGCTCACGCCTCGACGAAGCGATGCGCGACGGGCTCCCACCAGTCGCTCGTGCCGATCAGGTCGACGACGAAGATCGCCTCGGCCGCCGCGCGGTCCGGCCGCAGCCTCTTCCGGCGGAGCCGGCGCTCGATGTGCCGCGCCACCCAGAGGCGCGTGACGAGCTCCTTCCGGAGCTGCGCGAAGGTGCAATAGCGGGTCCAGTAGAGGTTCCAGACCGAGTCCTCGAGCCAGTCCCGGTACATCTCCGTGGGCGTCGCCGCGGGCTCCGGGTTCCGCGCCTCCATGCGCTCGAAGGCGTCCTCCCACGGACGCTTCCGGCGCCCGGCGCGGCTGCCGTGGAAGGCGCGGATCGCGTCGCCGAACCAGCGCCGCGCTTCGTCCGCGCGCGTGTCGCCCTCGATCTCGACCATGCCCGTGGCGATGCGCGCCCAGGTCACGCCCTCGCCCGTGAGGGCCCCGAAGGGCTCGACGCCGAACGCCTCCGCCGGATCCTTCGCCGTGCGGATCGCTTCGCGCAGCGGCGCCTCCTCCCTCTCCGCGTAGCGCGCGAAGCCGACGCGGCTTCGCTTCGTCAGGGGCACGCGCTCGACGCGGAAGCCGGTCCGGAGCTGTCCACGGGCGTTCGTGAGCGAAGGCAGCGCCCGCTCCACGGTGAGCTCCGGCCGCTCGCCCATAGTCCGGCAGGGGCAGCGGTGCTCCGTCGTGACGCGCCCGCCCGCCGGCGTCGCGACCACCGCCAGCGGAAAGCGTCCGCAGGCCACGGGCTTGAGCAGCCCGCCCATGGGCTCGTGGAGCGCGCAGAGCCCATCGTCGCCCAGGAAGAAGCAGCGCCCCTCGTCGTTCATGGCCATCACGTAGCCTTCGACGGCGTCCGAGTACTGCACCACCCGATCGTCGACGACCTTCAGCTGCGCCGCCTCGGGCCGGGAGAGCTCGCCGATGGCGTGAATGTCCGTGCAGCAGAGCCCGGAGCCCTGGCACTCGTAGCGCACGCCCGCGCGCACCCGGAGCGGACGCACCCTCGCCCCGGCCTTCTTCTTCGCGCTCGCCTGCGTCGTTCGCTTCGTCGCCACGCGGGGGTCCTAGCAGGTCGCGGGCGGCGAGCAGCCAGCTAGTCCCCCCGGGGGGCTGCGCCCCCCATCCCGCCGGATGTGAAATCCGCCGGTCTTCCCCCATCGTCCGCGAGCGTCGCTCGCGCTCGGCGCCTTCAGCGCCGAGTCTAAGGAGCCCCTCGCTTCGCGAGTTCTCCTTAGAGCATCGGCGAGTCGGCCAGGTACACGACCTCGCAGCTCTCCGAGATCACGTGGTCGTCCTTGGGGTTCACCACGTCGTCGCCCGCCACGCGCAGCCCCACGACCAGAATCCCCGAGCGCTTCCGGAGCTGCTCGGCGAGGTCCGCGAAGCGCATCCCGACCATGTCGTCCGGCGCGTTCCCCACGTAGAAGTTCTGCGTGCCCGCGCCCACGATGCGGCTCGTGACGTTGCCGACCCCCGGGTAGGCCACGGCGTGCGCGATCATGGAGAAGCCCAGGCGCCGCGTCTCGATGACCTCGTCCGCGCCGCTCGTCCGCGCGTGCGCCACGTTCTCCGAGTCGAGGATCTCCGCCACCACGTGAAGCGGCCGGCGCCGCGGCGCGTCGCGGTCGGCGAGGTACTGACGGATCGTGAACAGCGTCAGCAGGGTGATCGCGTCCGCGTGCTGCGGGGTCTCGCTCCGCGCGCCGATGACGATCACGTCGCCGGCGTGCGTGAGCCGCACCTTGTCGAGCTCGCTCTTCTTCGTCGGGTCGCCCTCGACCCAGACGAAGGTGGGCGGGAGCTCCGGCGGCCGCTCGCCGCGTCCGAAGAGCACCACCTGCCGCAGATCCGTGTCGATCTCCTCGACCAGCGACTCGAGCAGCAAATAGGCGCCGGGCTCGTAGCCGCAGACGACGACGTGGTCGACGTACCCGCTCATGCGAAAGGACTCCTCGCGGATCGAGAGCACCGCGTTCAAGAGGCTGTGGCCGACGATGCCCGCGAAGAGCGCGAGCGTGAACATGCCGCCGACCATCAGCGCCCCGGCGACCACGCGCCCGAGCGCCGTCACCGGCGTGATGTCGCCGTAGCCGACGGTCGTGATCGTCACGAGGGCCCACCAGAAGCCCTCGGCGACGCTATCGATGGCCCCGGGCGCGCCGCGCTCGACCAAGAAGAGGCTGAGGCCGCCGACGACGGTCTCCACGCCGAGCACGCTGAAGGCGAAGGCGAAGAGCACCTTGTCGCCGCGGAAGGCCGTGACGAGCCCCTCGAAGGGGTTGCCGTAGCGGAAGACGCGCGCGGTCTTCACGAGCCGGAGGAGGCGGATGGCCCGGAGCCCGCGCAGCTGCGGCACCACTGCGAGCACGGTCACGAGATCGACGAGGATCAGCGGCTGAAGCAAGAGCGCGAGGCGCCCACGCACCGTGGCCCGCAGCCGGCCGAGGGGCCCGAGCTGGAAGACCGCGAGCTCCGGCGGCCGGTAGCTCAGGATCCGCAGCGCCAGCTCGAGGGCGAAGGTGCCGAGGATCACCTTGTCGGCGATGGCGAGCACCCGGCCGAGCCCCGAGTCGGTCGGCACGGCCTCCTGCGCGAAGAGGAGACCGACGCTGACGAGCACCAGGAACCAAACCACCGCCTCGACCACGCGATGGGCACGCGTCGTCGGGCGGTGGAATGCGTCGTGGAGCCAGTCGGCCACGACGCGAGACGCTAGCAGGTCGGCGGCTCAGCTCGCCTTCTTGTACTGCTCGGCCTTGAACTCGATGTTGACGGCGTTCCCGTCGAGGCTGACCTCGACCTCCTCGCCGTAGTACTGGCCGATGCCCTTCGCGAGGCCGGGCATGAGCGCCACGAGGCCGCGCTCGGAGTTGTAGTGCATGACGAGCTTGGTCGGATCCGACTCGTCGTACTGGAAGCGCGGCGGGCGCGCGTTCGCCAT
>JBCDGX010000698.1:0-3472 GCA_038750805.1 Myxococcota bacterium | reverse complement strand
CGGTCTGCCGGTGCTCGACACCTCCGTCTACGTGCACTTCCCCTGGTGCGCGAAGAAGTGTCCCTACTGCGACTTCGCCACGCGGAAGCGGGCCGCCGACGCGATCCCTCACGAGCCCTACGCGGACGCCTTGCTCCGCGAGCTCGCCCTCCGGGGCGCCCAGGACGGGCGGCGCCTCGTCAGCGTCTTCTTCGGTGGCGGTACGCCCTCGCTCTGGTCCGGGGAGGCGCTCGGCCGGGTCCTCGAAGGCGTCCGCGGGGCCTTCTCCGAGGAGGTGGCGGAGCTCGAGGTGACGGCCGAGTGCAACCCGCAGAGCTTGACCGCCGAAAAGGCGCGGGCCTTCGCCGCCGCAGGCGTGAACCGGCTCAGCGTCGGCGTGCAATCGCTCCGGAACGACCAGCTCGCCTTCCTCGGTCGGCTCCACGACCGGGAGGAGGCCCTCCGCGGCCTCGCCGATGCCCGCGCCGCCGTCCCGCGCGTGAGCGCCGACCTGATGTTCGGGATGCCCAAGCAGAAGGCCCTCGAGGCCGAGGTCGACGCCGTGCTGGCGACCGGCGTCGAGCACGTGAGCGCCTACTCGCTCACCATCGAGCCGGGCACGCAGTTCGGAGAGCTCCAGCGTCTCGGGCGCCTGGAGGTGGCCCCGGACGACGACGTCGCCGCCATGTTCGAGGCGACCGAGGCGCGCTTCGCGGCGGCGGGCTACGCGCACTACGAGGTGTCGAACTACGCCCGGCCCGGCGCGGAGGCACGGCACAATCAGCACTACTGGCGCGGCGGCGATTACCTCGCGCTCGGCGCGGCGGCCGTGGGCTGCCTGAGCGAGGGGAGCGGAGCGCGGCGAAGCCGGAACGTGGAGGACGGTGACGCCTACCTCGAGGCGGTCCGGAAGGCCGAAGACGCGCAGGACGTCGAGGCGTGGCAGGAGGCGCTCGGTCCCGAGGAGCGCATCCAGGAGGCGCTGATGCTCGGGCTGCGGACGAGCGAGGGGGTGGACCTCGAGGCGCTGGCCCTGCGGGTCCGGCGGGATCCCCTGCGGGGCCGCGAGCGCGCCCTCGACGCCGCCCTCGAGGCGGGCGACCTGGTGCGCGAAGGGGCGCGCCTTCGCGTCCCGACCGCACGCTGGCTCCGCCTCGACGGAATCGTCGCACGGCTCTTCTGACGCGTCGCGGACTTGGACGCCTCTCGCGGCCCGCACTAGCTTCGCGCGGTGCACGCCTTCGACGAGGTCCGGGGCGAGGGGCTCGTGAAGCTCTTCGGGCGGACGCGCGCGCTCGGGGGCGTGGACGTGCATCTGCGCGCCGGCGAGGTGACGGTCATCGAGGGGCCGAACGGGTCGGGCAAGAGCACGCTCCTCGCGCTCCTCGCCCTCCTCGCGAGCCCGACGCGCGGGACCCTGCGCTACGGCAGCTTCGACGCACGCTCGGGTCGCATGCTTCGCCGGCACATCGGGGTGCTCTCGCACGCGGCCATGCTCTACCCGGACCTGAGCGGCGCCGAGAACCTGGCCTTCTTCGCTGGGCTCCTCGCCGCGCCGGACGCGCGGGTGAAGAGGCTCCGCGATCGCTTCGAGATCGCCGCCTTCGGCGAACGCCCGCTGAGGACCTACTCCCGGGGGCAGCTCCAGCGCGTCGCGCTCGCCCGGGCGCTCCTCGGGGAGCCGGCCCTGCTCCTCCTCGACGAGCCCTCGACGGGCCTGGATCTCCGCGGCACCGAGCGCCTCGTCGAGGCCGTCCGGACCGAGCGCGCGCGCGGCGCCATCGTCGCCGTCGTCACCCACGATCCCAGCTTCGCCGACGCCGTGGCCGACACGCGCGTGCGGCTCCGGCGGGGCAAGCGGGAGGCCGCGTGAGCTGGGGACAGGACTGGGGCGCCACGCTCCGCGGCGCGGCGAGGGTGTGCCGGAAGGACCTCCAGATCGAGCTGCGCACGCGCGACGTGACGACGACGACGACGCTCTTCGCGGTGCTCGTCGTGGTCATCGCCAGCCTCAGCTTCTATCTCGACCCGCTCGTCGCGCGGAAGCTCGCGCCCGGCGTGCTCTGGGTGGCCATCGCCTTCGCGGGGCTCCTCGCCATGGGCCGGGGATGGGCCCGGGAGCGGGAGATGGACGCGCTCCGCGGGCTCCTGCTCACGCCCCTGCCGCGGGCGGCGATCTTCCTCGGGAAGGCGGCGGCGCACCTCGTCTTCCTCCTGGTCGTCGAGGCCATCGTCTGTCCGCTCGTCGCGGTCTTCTTCCGCGTGAACCTCTTCGAGGTGGCGGGGCCGCTCGCGCTCCTCCTCGTGCTCGGCAGCCTCGGCTTCGTGCTCGCCGGCACGCTCTTCGGGGTGCTGACGGTGCGCACCGGGGCGCGGGATCTGGCGCTCAGCGTGGTCGTGTTTCCGCTGATCACGCCGGCCCTGCTGGGCGGCGTCGCGGCCACGCGGCAGCTCTTCGTGAACGACGCGGGCCTCGCCGAGCTCGCGGGCTGGCTGCGCATCCTCGGCGCCTTCGACCTCGTCTTCCTCGTGGCGGGGACGATGCTCTTCGACGCGCTCGTCCGCGATTGAGCGCGCGGCTCGTATGCCCTCGTCCGTAGATCGGTGCGGGGCGAGCCACTAATCTCGTGAGGCCGTGGGCAGCCGAGTCGAGGAGGCGGTCGCGCAGGCGAAGGCGGAGCTCCGCGAGGGGCGTGCGCCCGAGGCCGTGAAGATCTGCCGGAGCGCGCTGCTCGCGCAACCGGACGCCAGCCGCCTTCGGCTCCTCCTCGGTCAGGCCCTGGTCGCGGCGGGGCGCTACGCCGAGGTGCGCATGGAGATGGCAACGCTCCTGCGCCGCGACCCGGAGTTCCCGCCGGCCTTCCGCGTGCGCGGCGAGGCGTTTCTCCGGGAGGGACGCACGACCGAGGCCCTCGAGTCGCTCCAGGAAGCTCTTCGCCTCGACCCCAACGACGAGGAGGCCGAGGCGCTCCTGGCCGA
This sequence comes from Myxococcota bacterium, assembly GCA_038750805.1. Classification (GTDB taxonomy): domain Bacteria; phylum Myxococcota_A; class Polyangia; order Polyangiales; family Houyiibacteriaceae; genus CALCTH01. The sequence goes on along the minus strand of JBCDGX010000698.1, from coordinate 514 downwards.
GGCCTCGCCGCCGGACCCCACCGCGTTCGGCGGCGGGCCGACGCCGGAGACGGGCCTGCGCCGGGACGCCACGATCGTGGGCATCCCGCGCGCCGAAGAAGAGGACGCCGCCTCGCTGCGGCCGCGCCTCGGCCGCCCGCCGGACGCGCCCCTTCGCCGGGGCGTGACGCTCATCGGCACGGGAGAGGTCGAGCTCCCGGACGTGACGGAGGCTCCGGACGACGCGGCGGATCCGCTCGTGCGCTCGGGGACCATGCGCTGGCCGCCGGAGGCCGGCGACGCGACCCCGGAGACGCCCTCGTTGGCCATGCCGGACGTCCTGGACGAGCCCACGCCGATGACCGGGGCGCCCTCCATGAGCCCCTTCGAGGTCGACGAGGGACCGACGGCGCCGTGGCCCTCCATGATCGACGAGCCGGCCGCGTCGACGCCCCACCCGGCGCTCGCGGAGCCTCCGACGGGCGCCGGCTCTCGGCCAGGCGTGCCGGCCGGCTTCGCGCCGAGCGCGGCGCCG
>JBCDGX010000697.1:0-3486 GCA_038750805.1 Myxococcota bacterium | reverse complement strand
TTTCCGTTTCCGTTTCCGTTTCCGTTTCCGTTTCCGTTTCCGTTTCCGTTTCCGTTTCCGTGTCCGTGTCCGTGTCCGTGTCCGTGTCCTTGTCCGTGTCGGGCGTGGGCGTGGCGTCGCCCTCGTGCAGCGCCGCCAGAGGGCCGGCCTCCTCGGCCTCAGGCGCCGTGTCCTCGTCGATCCAGCGCGCGGCCTCGTCCCGCGCGGCGCGGGCGCCTTCCGCGTCCCCGGCGGCGTCCCTCCACCCCGCGAGCAGCTCGAGCGCGCCCGCGACGCGCCCATGTGGGACCTCGTCGGGGTTCTCCCGCGCCTCGGGTAGCAGCTCGTCCTCGACGATCGCGCCGGCCGCGGCGACGTCGCCGGCCTCGGCAGCCAGGCGGGCGAGCTCGGTGAAGGTCTTCACGTGGTCCTCGACGTCCCACGTCATCTCGATGCGCGCGCGGAGGCCGACCCGGAGCCGCTGGCGGGCCTCTCGGCCAGCCTCCGCGTCGTCCTCGGAGATCACCCCCGCGAGACGAAGGAGCTCGGGATAGACCGAGCTCCGCCCCGTGCTTCGCCACACGTCATGCAGCCGATCGAACGCTCGATCGGGCGCGCCGAGGCGCGCCTCGAGCACCTCCGCGCCGGCCTGCTCGAGCTCGATGCGCCGATCGACCTGCGCCTGACGCTCGGCGAGGGCCGCATAGGCCTTCGCGAGCGACTCCCAGCGACCGGTGGCCTCGGCGAGCCGCTCGACGGCGCCGAGCACCGCGCCCTCGCCGGGAGCGTCCTCGAACGCGAGGTCGTAGCAGTCGAGGGCCTCCTCGAGCGCGCCAGCCTTCTCGAGCCAGCGCGCCTCGCGGTAGCGCACACCGCGACGGCCGTGCCGGCCCATGGAGCCCGAGGCGAGCGCCGCGTAGGTCTCCCGCGCGGCGGCGACGTCCCGGCGCGCGAGGGCCAGCCGCTCCAGCGTGAGCAGGAGCCCCGGGGAGCCGAAGCCCGCGCTCAACGCGTGCCTCGCCAGGCTCATGGCCCGGTCCGGGTCTTCGAGGCGCTCCTCGGCGATGCGCGCCGCCCGCTCGGCGGCGGCGGCCCGCACCGCGCGGGGCGCCGCCTCGTCGTCGGCGTAGGCCGCCAGGAAGCTCATCGCGCGCTCGGGGACGCCGCCGGTCACCAGCACGCCGGCGGCGTCGCGCACGATGCGATCGGGCTCCGCGGCCTCCGCCACCGCCTGGGCGAGAAATCCGTCGGCGCGCTCGTCCTCCGCCCTGGCCGCCGCGGCGGCCAGGCGGAAGAGGGCCTTCCGCCGCGCCTCTTCGCCGTGCGCGCGCTCGAGCTCGAGGCTGAGCACCGCGAGCAGGCGCCCGGGCTCGCCGTGCCGCGCGTAGAGCTCCGCGAGCCGCGCGAGGGTGGCCGCGTCGTGCGGGTCGACGGTCAGCGCGCGGAGATGGGCGCGGACCTCTCCTGCGCCGGAGCCCTGGGCGCGGTGGAGCGCCGCGAGCTCCGCGAGGGGCGCCAGCCGGTCCTCCGTGTTCGCCCAGGCGACGCGGCGCTCGAGGATCGCCAGACGAAGCTCCGGCGCGTCCGGCGCGGCGTCCGCGAGGAGCGCCGGGAGCCCGAGCGCGTCCACGGCCGCGAGCGTCACGTGCGCCGCTTCATCCCGGCGGCCGCCGCGCGAGAGGCGAAGCACGGCCTTCTCCACCCCGACGCGAAGGCCCGGCAAGGGCGCGCCGCCGCTCGCGGCGATGGCCCAGCGCGCCGCCAGGTAGAGCGCCTCGAGCACCGGCGCTCCCTCCTCGAGGGCCAGCTCCAGCGACTCGAGGGCCGCGCCCGCGTCGAGGGGCGCGAGCGTCGACCAGCTCTGGACGACCTCCGTGAAGAGCGTCGGGTCCGTGGCGCGGGCCGCCTCCGCGAGGCCCGCCAGGCGCTCGGGCGTGTCGCCGAGGAGGGACCGGCAGCGCGCCAGCAGCTGGAGGCGCTCCGCGTCGTCCATCTCGACGTCGTGCACGAGCAGCTCGAGGAGGGTCGCGGCCGACGCGGAGCGCGCGTCGAGGGAGAGCGCGAGCCGGGCGTCGGCGAGGGCGCCGAGCAGGTCCCCGGCCTCGTAGCGATCGCTGGCCCGGAGGGCGAGGCGGGGCGCGCGCACGGCGGGCGGGTCGTCCTCGGAGAGCGCGAGCCGGGCGTCCGTCGCGCGGGCCAGCAGATCGCTGTCGCCGAGGAGGCGCGCGATGAGCTCGAGGCGCGCCATGGCCTCGAGGTTGCGCGGGGCGAGCGTGAGCCAGTGCATGGCCGCGCCCGCCGCCTCGGCGAGCCGCCCGTCCACCATGCGCCGCGCCGTGAGCTCCGCGACGAGACGCAGCCGCTCCGCGTCGTCGTCGGCCCGCTCGAGGCTCTCCTGCAGAAGCCCGAGCAGCCCCGGGCCGTCCCCGGCCAGTCGCAGCAGGCGTTCGAGCGCCGGTGCGCCGCCGCGGTTCGCATCCGCCGCGATCGCATCGCGGTAGAGGTCGATGGCCCGCGCCCGCTGATCCGGATCGTCGCGGAGCATGGCGGCGAGGCGCCGCGCGGTGCGCGGCCGCGTGCTGGCGTCGGCGTCGGCGTGGTCCTCTTCGGCCAGCGCGACGAGGCCCTGCTTCACCTTGGCCTTCGACGCGAGCCGCGCCGCTTCGGCCCGGGCGACGTCGTCGTCCGGGTCGCGTGCGGCGAGGCGCTGCCAGGCCCAGGCAGCGCGGGTGGCCGAGCCGAGCCGCGTCTCGGCGAGCTTCGCCAGCTCGCGGAGCGCGGGGCTGGCGTCGGTGCGCTCGCTCTGGGCGGCGCGCTCGAGCGCGTCGGCGAGGGGCTTGCTGTCCCGGGCCGTCTCGGCGTGCGCGCGCAGGGCCCCGAGCGCCTCTTCATCCGCCGGTGCCAGGCTGAGCGCGCGGCTCCGCAGCTCGTTCGCCCAGGCCGTGCCCCCCGGAAGCTGCGCGAAGACGGCCGCGGCGCGCACGAAGCTCCGCGCGCGCTGGCCCTCCGGACCGACCCGGGCCGCGTGCTCGAGGAGCACCGCGTGCCAGGCCGTATCGCCCCCGGGGAGCCCGCTCGCGTTCGTCGCGTCGAGGACGAGGGGCTCGAGCAGCACCTCCAGGTCCGGCTCCTCCACGTGCTGGTCCAGGAGCGGCTCGAGGGCGAGATCCGGTCGCCCGGCCACCTCCGCCAGGTCGACGGCTTCGAGGCGCAGGTCCCGGCGGCGCTCGGCGTCGGTCGCGTCGCGCGCGGCCTCGGTGAGCGCGAACACCGCCGCCTCGCCGTGCCCCTCGCCCGCGAGCAGCTGGCTGCACATGACGAGCGCGCGCTCGCCGGCCACGTGCTCGAGGAGCGAGCGCGCTTGCGCCGGCCGGTCGAGGCTGAGGTGCTCGACGGCGCGGTAAGCCGCGCGCCGGGCGACCTCCGGGTCCGCCGGCGCGCCGAGCGCCAGGCGCGCGAGCCGCGCCGAGAGCTCGGGGTCACCGGGAGCCGCCTCGCTCGCCGCCT
>JBCDGX010000696.1:0-3489 GCA_038750805.1 Myxococcota bacterium | reverse complement strand
GCGCTGGCCACGACGCGTGGTCGCCACCCCACGGCGTCCTCCTTCGCCGGCCCAGAGGTCGGCAGAAAGCGTCGTGATTACGCTGGCCGGGGAAGCACGCGGAGCCCTGGAACGGAACGTGGAACGTCGAGCGGCGTCCCCATGAGCCCGTCTGCGCGCCGCCCTCGCGGCGCCGGGCTCGGAAACTTGCGCCGAGAATCCCGATGTCCAACGTTCCTCGCATCGTGTCTGCCAGCCGCCCATGCCTCGCGCTCGCCCTGCTGGCGCTCGGCTGCGGCGAGATGGCCGCAGAGCCCGCCCGGGAGCGCGCGGCGGCGCCGACCGTACCTCCGGCCCCCGCGCCGCTGCCCGAGCCCGAGCCGGAGCCCGCGCTCGTCGACCCCGTGCCCGTCTGGGAGCACGGCGAGGTCGCCGGTGAGGTCGAGCGCGCACGCGCGGAAGAGGAGGGCTACCTGCTCCTCGACCTCGGTGAGGAGTGGACGCCGATCCTCTTCAGCGACGTCGACCCCGCCACCGGCGAGCAGGTGCCCAACGACTACCGGCGCACCTACCTCGCGCTCGCGCGCGGCGAGCGGCCGCCGAACCACCACGGCGCGCGCGCCGAGCGCGACAAGTACCTCGAGCTCTACGGCATCCTCCCGACGCTCGGGGTGCTACGAGAGCGCTTCCGCCGGGCCTCCGGGCTCGAGTGCGCCGAGGCCCTCGATTACGGGCCCCTGCTCTCCTTCGAGGGCTTCATCGCCTACCGCAACAACGATCGGGCGCGGCGGGCGGCGCGGCGCTTCGACGTGCTCGAGCGGCAGCTCGGTGAGCTCGTCGCCGAGCAGGGCCTGAGCCGCATCGAGGAGCTCGACGCGGGAGGCGTCCCGGCCCGCTGGCGGCGCCGCCTTCGCGAATACCGGGAGCTTCAGCCGACGATCACCGCGGTGCGCGCGACGCAAGAGCGCCTCGAATGCGAGGGCTTCTTCGAGGGCAAGGGCCGCTTCACGCGGGGGGCCATGGACTGGCCCACGCACGAGGCGCTCGCGGAGCTCGAGCGCCGACACCGCGTCTACGGCTGGGGCTTCATCGGCCGAGACACGCTCGGCGTGCTTCGGCGGACGCCCGTGGAGGCCGAGCAGGAGGCCGTGCTCCGCGTGCTGACGGAGCGCGCGATGCACGCCGCCGGGGTGATCGAGGACGGCAGCCGCTCGTTCCTCCGCGACGCCGAGCCCCGCACCTACGAGGGCGCGGACGGCCAGCGCCACCCGATCCCCAACCTCGAGGCGGACCTCCGGGAGGCCGTGCGGAGCGCCTTCGGCCTCGAGAGCCCCGAGAGCGCGCTGGCCTTCCTCGACGCGCTCGGGGAGCTGCCGGAGGACGAGGAGCGCATCGTGGCCATCCGGCCGCCGCCGCTCCCGGAGTACTACGCCGGCGCGATGGAGCTCGAGGTCGAGATCGACCGCGGCGACGTCTGGTACGAGTTCCCCTTCGACGAGAACGGCGAGGAGCGCGCCCAGCCCGTGCAGCGGCGCCCGCGGCTGACCATCTACACGCGCTACCGGGGCCAGAAGATCCCCCTCGCGCGCCACGGGACGACCATCGGCGGCTGGCGGAGCGAGCTCGTCGACGGGACCGTGATGTGGAAGTACAAGCAGTCCGAGGTCGGGCCGCGCGTCTGGGCCCAGATCGTCGCCTCCCCGGTCTGGCTGCCGCCGGAGACGACGCCGGCCCGGGAGCTGCTCACGCGCACCCGCCGCGGCGACGCGCCCTTCGCGGTCAACTACCACGAGACCGGGCCGAGCTATGCGAGCGCCTATGGGCTCGTAGCCGCCTACCACCGGCTCTACCGCCGCGACGAGGAAGGCAACGTCGTCCTCGGGGGCGACGAGGGCATCCGGACCCACGGAAGCGTCGACTACATGAGCATCATGCGGCGCCACTCCCACGGGTGTCATCGCCTTCACAACCATATCGCCGTGCGCCTCATGTCCTTCGTGGTGAAGCGCCGGCCGCACCAGCGCCGAGGCCAGCAGACCCTCGCGTTCCGCCGCGATCTCGAGCACGAGGGGCGCTCCTACCTGCTCGCGGTCGATCGCGGCGGCTACGTCTTCGAGCTCGACGAGCCGCTCCGCGTCCGCGTGCTTCCGGGGCGCATCCGCGGGAGCCGGCGGACGCCCATCGAGCACCCGCTCCCGAAGTGGAACGCCGAGATCGGCAGCTACGTGATGCCCGACGGGCAGACGGTCACCGTGAACCGCAACGGGGACATCACGCCCATCGAGCTCGACCTCGTCGTGGACGCCGAGGGCCTTCCCGTGTTGGAGGGTGAGGGAACTCTCGTGGAAGAGGGTGGTCAAATCCCGGGCCCGTCCCCAGAAGGGGACGCTGCGCCGCCTAGCGCGGCGACGCCGGTCCTGGTCCAACCGACCTTCTGAGGCCGGCCCCTGCCTGCCCATGCCCGACGAGAGCCTGCACCCGGAGACGGGGGGCCGCGTCCTCCTCGAGCTCGCCGACGAGGTCGCCGCCTACGTGTCCTATCGCGTCACGCTGTACCTGCCCGATGGGGTCCTCCATCGGAGCGAGGTGCGGCTGGACTTCGCCACGGGGAGACCCTCCCTCGACGCCTTCGAGCCGCCGAATCCGCCGGCGTGGCTGGTCGAGTCGGTCGGGCCCTTCCTGCGCCAGCTCTGGACCCAGCGCCGTGGGCCGAACGCTCCCCGCTGGCCTCGGCGCGTGCTCCGCTGGCGCGCCCCGAGGGTTCGGGCGGGCGAATGACGGCCCCTTGCTAAAGGGATCGTTCTAGCCGGGCAGCTCGAACTCGATGCGCCGGACGCGCCCGGACTCCGCGTCGACGAGGAGGGCCCCGTCCACGGCGAAGGCGCATCGGTATTCGAGGAGCTGGCGCCGGGTCGCGGCGTTCCGGAGCGCCGGGGCCTCGCGCCCGGTCTTGGCGTCGGCCACGAAGCGGCGGCCGCCCTTGGAGACCAGGAAGTCCACGCGAAGCTCGACCTCCAGAGGCTCGCCGTCGACCTCCAGGCGAAGCTGCGTCCGGGCCTGCGTGGCCTCGACGCGGTAGCCCGCGCGTCGCAGGAGCCGGGCGGCCCGGGCTTCCCCGGCCACCCAGCGTCGTGCCCGGCGATGCGCACGCCGGCGGCGCCGGAGCGCTCCCAGACGCGCGCCGAGCCACGCCCCGAGGAGCGCCGCCAGCGCCAGCGCCCCCGCGACGAGGAAGGGCGACATGCCCTGCAGCCCATCCGGGAGCGGGAGCGAGGCGGGCGTCGGATCGGGCACGAAGCGATCGTGCCCGATCCCCGTGACGCAGCGCGTCCGTGAGCGAGCGCGTGCTGGTTTGGACCCTTCCCGTCCACCCAAGGCACTATTCAGGGAGGCCTCGTCCTCCTGCACTTCGCCATGGCTCGCTTTTCCCTCCTTCTCGCCGCCTCGCTGCTGGCCGCTTGCGGCAGCCGAGGCCTCCTTCTCGATCCGGACCGCGGCGCGGCGCCGGGC
>JBCDGX010000695.1:0-3491 GCA_038750805.1 Myxococcota bacterium | reverse complement strand
CGACGAGGTGCGCGGCGAGGGCCGCGGCGGTCGCACGCCAGCGCGCCTCCGCGGCCCGGGCCGCCGCGTCGCCGGGACCGCGCGGCATGCGCGCCTCCTGCCGCGCGAGGGCCGCGCCGAGGGCTTCTGCGAGGGCGTCCGCGCGCCCCGCGTCGCCCTCGACGAGCACGCGCACGGGCGAGAGGCAGCCCCGCTGGTCGTAGGCCGCGACGTCGAGGGCGAGCCCTTCGGCCGCGCGCTCGAGATCCGTCGCGAAGCTCGGCACGACGGCGGCCCCGACGCCATGCCCGTGCGGCACGAAGGCAGCGCCCGCCGGAGCCAGCGCCCGCCAGCGCAGCACCGTCGCGTCGCTCCCGTAGACGTGCAGCACGTCGACGTGCTCGGTGAAGGCGCGGCAGGCCGCCTCGTCCTCCGGGGAGAAGTCGACCACGGCGCACGCGGCGTCGAAGGGCGGCGGGAGCGCGGCGGCCAGCGCCTCCGGCAGCACGCGCTCGCGCCGCGAGCAGCGCACGAGCACGGGCACCTGGAGCAGCAGCGGCAGCAGCATGGCCCGGAGCGCCGCCGTGAAGACGTTGCCCGCCAGAACCACGGCGCTCAGCCCCGCGCTGTTCACGCGCCCCATGAAGACGATGCCCGTGCGCCGCCGCATCGAGAGCAACACCTCGACGTCGATGGCCCGCGTGGCCGCGTCGAGGGCCCAGCGCACGCCCGCCGGCGAGAGGCCCGTCGACGCGGCGAGGGAGGGCACGAGGCCCTCGTCCCGGCGGAGCGTCGTCGCGACCTGGGCGAGCGCCTCCGCGGCCTCGCGCTCGTCGACGTCCCGGAGCGCCGGCGCGGCCCGCCGCAGGCGCTGGGCCGTCTCGCTGACGGGGTGGCGCGGCGCGTCCCGGTAGGCGGTCATGGCGCCTCCGAGCCGAGCGCCTCCTCGACCGCGAGCGAGCAGCCGCGGGGGCGGGCGCCCGGTGCGCGCCCGTGGAGCACGACCTCGCCGTCGACGAGCGTCGCCTCGTCGCTCGTCTGGACGCAGGCGACCGAATCGAGGTTGATCGGGTCGTCGATGCGGAGGAGCCCGCGCTCGCCCGAGGGCAGCGCTTCGAGGGTCTCGGGGTGCACCGTGGCGAGGCGCACCCACGGCGGGAAGCGGTAGCGCCGCGGCTGCGCGGGAGCCCCGCGGAGCGCATCCGCGAGCGTACCCTCGTAGGCCTGGGAGCCGAGCTCGGTCATCCCGTACTCGCCGACGACGTGCGTCTCCGGGAGCCCGTAGCGTTCCCCCAGGGCCGCCCGCAGCGCCTCCGGCGCGACCTCCCGGGAGCGGCCCTTGAAGCCCCCGGTCTGCATCAGCCGGCTCCCCGGCGGGAGCGCGAAGCGCTGGTCGCCGAGGAGGTCCTCGGCGTGCACGAAGGCGAAGCTCGTCCCGAGGAGCGCGACGGGTCCGCCGCTCAGCGCCGCCGCGAGCGCCTCGGCGTCGAGGGCGCCACCGCGCCAGACGGTCGTGAGCTCCCCGAAGCGCTCCCCGAAGCGCGCCACCATGAAGGCGAGGGACGAGTCCGGCGCCTCCGCCTCCGAGGGGATCAGCGACACCAGCCTCAGCGCGTCCGGGCCGTCGGGGAAGAGGAGTTGTGACGCCCAGGCGAGCGCTGCCTCCGCGTAGAGCGAGACGTCGCGGAGCGGGTGGGCGCCGCGCGCGCCGTGGGTGGTCCCGGAGGTCCGGAACACGCGCACGTCCTCGCGCGCCGGGTGCACGGCGATGCGGGCGTAACGAAAGACGTCGGTCGGGAGCGCGGCGCCGGGCCGGCGGCGGAGGAGGCGCCCGTAGGCCGGGATGCGCTCGGCCTGCCAGGTCGCGAGCTCCGAAAGGAGCGCGTCCCGGGCCGCGTCGCCCGGCGCGTCTCGGACGAGCGTCCGGATGCGGCGCGCGAGATCCGAACGTTCGGCCGTCATCCGCCAAGCTCTTCTGCGAGCGCCGCGACGAAGGCCTCGAGGAGTTCCTCGGGGATGGTCAGCGGCGGCGCGAGCTGCACCACGTCGGCGGCGCCCCCCGCGGGGAGCGTCAGGTAGCCGCGCGCGAGGAGCCTCGCGACCAGCGTGAGCGCCGGCACGGCGTCGGGCACGAAGCCGACCATGAGCCCGAGGCCGCGCACCTCCCGCACGCCCGGGAGGCCCGCGAGCCGCGCGCGAAAGCGTGCGCCCACGTCCCGGGCCCGCCCGGCCACGTCCTCGCGCTCCATGGCCGCGAGCGCCGCGAGGGCCGCCGCGCAGCCCGGCGGATGGCCGTAGAAGGTCCCCGTGTGGAGCGCCGCGCCCGTCGGATCGCCCCAGGCGGCCATCACCTCGCCGCGGCCGAGGCACGCGCTGACCGGGAGCCCGCCGGCGAGGGCCTTCCCGAGGCAGACGAGGTCGGGACCCTCGGCCGCCGACAGGAAGGGCACGCCGCAGCGGCCGAGCCCCGTGAAGATCTCGTCGGCGACGAGCAGGGCCCCAGCCTCGCGCGCCGCCTCCGCCACGCCCTCGAGAAACCCCCGGGCGGGCACGCGCACGCCCCCGCGCCCCTGGAGCGGCTCGTAGAGCACGGCGGCCACGTCGCCGTCTTCGAGCGCGGCGCGGACCGCCGCGAGCGCGGCTTCGACGTCCTCGCCTTCCCGCGGGTAGGGCGCGAAGCGGACGTGCCCGGCGAGCTGCGCGGCGAAGGGCGCCCGGAACGCCTCCTGGAAGCCGCAGGCGGCGACGGTGCCGTAGGAGAGCCCGTGGTAGGCGCCCTCGAAGGCGAGCACGCCGGGCCGGCCCGTGGCGAGCGCGCAGGTCTTCAGCGCCACCTCGACGGCGTCCGCGCCGTTCAGCCCGAGCACCACGCGCGCGTCCGGGAAGGGCGCCCGCGCGGCGAGCGCCTCGAGGAGGGCGATCTTCGTCTCCGAGGGGTGAAGGTCGCCGAGCGCGTGCGGCAGCGCCTCGAGCTGCGCCCGGGCGGCGGCGACGACCTCCGGATGCGCGTGGCCGAGCGCGGCGACCCCGAAGCCGCCGGTCAGGTCCACGTACACGTTCCCGTCTGCGTCCTCGACGTTCGCCCCGAGCGCCCGCGTCCACACGATCGGGTCCATGGGCGCCCCGGCCTTCTCCGCCCGGCGCGCGCGGCGCGTGGTGAAGGCCGGGCTCTCGCTCGCGGCGAGGCGATCGATGAGCGCCCGCGAGCGGGGCCCGGGCGCGCTCACGGACAGCGCGGGGAGCTGGGCGCCGAAGGTGGCCACCCGCGACGCGTGGGCCCCGTGCCGGGTGCCGTCAAGCGCGCCGGCCGGGCGGCGGGCTCAGCCGCGGCGCCGGAAAGGGTAGAAGTGGAGGCCCTTCGGCCGCGCCGTGCGCACGAGCGCCGGCTCGTCGAGGAGCACGGCGCGGACGGGCACGCCCTGGAGCTCGACGGAGGCCACGGCGTCGACGAGCTCCGGGAGCCGGTCCCGGAAGCTCTGGTCGATGCGCAGACCGAGCGCCGGGCCCGGCGG
>JBCDGX010000694.1:0-3495 GCA_038750805.1 Myxococcota bacterium | reverse complement strand
TCCTTCGTCTCGTCGGCCATGGTCGCGCGAGGATAGTCCGGTGCGGCGTCGGCGCCACGCCACGGCCGTGTGAGGTCCCCGGGGGGTGCCCGCACGAGGGCTTCCGCGCGCCGAAGCGCCTGTGTTACTCCACCGGTCCCCTCATGGACGTCACCCTCGTCAACCGGTCCGTCTTCGACCTCCCGTCGAAGCAGCGCGTCGGTGCCATCGTCTACGACGGCACCGCGGACATGCAGCTCTGGCCGGGGCCCGGCCCCGACAAAGAGCTCCAAGAACACTACGGAGACGACCTCCAGCGAAACCTCGACGCCGAGCTCAAGCAGACCGGCGACACCGTCCTCGAGCCCGGCGCCGTAATCCGCGTCCATCCCGGGCGCCTTCACTGCAACTTCCTCGCATGGGTCGCGCTCCGCGACCCCGAGCCGGGCACCGAGCGCTCCACGGCGCCGGCTGCCGAGGCCGTACGCGCGGCGGTGCTCACGGCCCTCGAGTTCGCCGCCGAGCGAAGCGTCGAGCGCGTGGCCTTCCCCGCGATCGGCAGCGGCACGGGCGAGCTCGAGCGCGGCGAGCGCCTCGCCATCGTCGTGGAGGCCGCCGAGGCCTACCAGGCGAAACGCACCGAGGAGGGCAAGCCGCCGGTGGTCGAAGAGGTGCTGGTCTGCGAGGCCAACGGCCCCGCCTTCCGCGCCGCCAAGAAGGCCGTGAAGGGCAAGGCGAAGGTCGCCGAGAAGGAGGCCGCGCCGGCCAAGAAGAAGGCCGCGAAGAAGACCACCCGCAAGAGGTCGACGCCGGCCAAGCCGAAGATCACCGCCGACGAGCTGGCGACGCACAAGGCGAGCGCCGAGACCTACTCGCCGCGCAACACCTACGTCACCGGCGACTTCTTCAACCACACGAAGTTCGGCCTGGGGAAGGTGCTCGACGTGCCCATGCCCGACCGGATCAGCGTCGTCTTCGAGGACGGCGCGCTCAAGACGCTCCTCCACGGGCGCGGCTGAGCATGCGCCTCGAGATCGACGCCACGCATCCGGCGCCGCGGAAGATCGCCCGGGCCGTCGAGGTCATCCGGAAGGGCGGCGTGATCTGCTACCCGACGGATACGGTCTACGGGCTCGGCTGCGACATCTTTCAGAAGAAAGCCATCGACCGCGTCTACGCGATCAAGCGCATGCCGAAGGACAAGCCCGTCGCCTTCGTCTGCCCGGACCTTGGGGACATCGCCCGCTACGCCGTCGTCGACGACCGCAGCTACCGCATCATGCGTCGGCTCCTGCCGGGCCCCTACACCTTCATCCTCCCGGCCACGCGCGAGGTCCCGAAGGTGCTGATGATGAAGCGGAAGACCGTGGGCATCCGCGTGCCCCATCACGAGGTGGCCCTCGAGCTCGTGCGCGAGCTCGGGCATCCCATCGTGAGCACCTCGGCGAGCCGGGACGACGAGCAGCTGAACGACCCCGCGGACATCGCGCAGGCGTACCGCAAGGACGTCGACCTCATCCTCGACGCGGGCTGGGGCGGCCTCGATCCGAGCACGGTCGTCGACCTGACGGGGCCCGAACCCGAGATCATCCGCGAGGGCGCCGGGCCCACCGACGGCCTCCTCTGACCGCTACTCGTCGGCCTTGAAGCGCTCTTCCAGCGCTCCGATCTCCGGAAGGCCGATGGTGTCCGTGAACGCCCGGAAGGCCATCAGCTCCTGCACGAAGGCGGCCGGGGTCCCGTCCGCCTTGAGCCGCGCGAGGAAGCCGTGCATCGCGCGCGTCGCCGCGAGCAGCGTGCCGATGGGGAAGATGATCAGCGCGAAGCCCAGCTCGGCGATGGTCGCGTAGTCGAGGGGCGGGGTCTTTCCGCCCTCGGCCCAGTTGAAGAGCAAGGGGAAGCCCCGGAGCTGCTCCGCGACAGTGCGGATCTCCTCTTCGCCCTGAAGCGCCTCCACGAAGAGCATGTCTGCGCCCGCCTCGGCGAAGGCCTCGGCCCGCCGGAGCGCCTCGTCCATGCCCAGCGGCGCGCGCGCGTCCGTGCGCGCGATGATCGCGAAGTCCGGGTCCGTGCGGGCGGCCACCGCGGCGCGGATCTTCCCAACCATGCGGCCGGCGTCGACGACCTCCTTGTTCTCCATGTGGCCGCATTTCTTCGGCAGGACCTGGTCCTCCAGATGAAGCGCGGCGAGGCCCGCCCGCTCGTAGGTCTGTACGGTGCGGACGACGTTGATCGGGTTCCCGTAGCCCGTGTCGGCGTCGGCGATCACCGGGAGGTCCACGGCGTCCGCGATGCGGCGCCCGTTGTCCGCCATCTCCGCGAGCCCGAGGAGCCCGACGTCCGGCCGCCCGAGGAGCGACGCCGTCGTCCCGAAGCCCGTCATGTAGACCACGTCGAAGCCCGCCTGCTCGATGAGCCGCGCGCCGAGTGCGTCGTAGCAGCCCGGCGCGACGAGGGGCTTCTTCTCCTCTCCGGCCGCGGTGAGCAGTACCCGTAGGCGGGCGGCGCGAGACGGGCGCGGGCGGAGCAAATCGGCCATGGCTTCACGGTACCTTCCGGGTCTATCGTTGTCGCGTGAGCCCGAGTGAAAACGACCCATTCTATGGACGTTTGGGCTTCGGTCAGCGCATGGCCGTCGTGCTGGTGGATCTCTCCCAGGCCTATTTCAGCTCCGGTTCACCCCTGAATACGGAGCGTCCCGAGGTCATGGACCACTGCCGGGAGTTGCTCGCCTTTGCGCGTGAATATGGCGTCCCCATCTGGTGGACTCGGGTCGAGATTCCCGCGGATTCCCGCTCGGTCTTTCGGCGTAAGGTGCCGGCTCTCGCTGCTTTCGCTCCCGGCCATCCCATGGGCGAATGGCTGCCCGGCTTGCGCCCCGCGGCGGGGGAGGGGGTGGTCACGAAGGCCGGCGCGTCCGCCTTCTTCGGTACGCCACTCGCCGCCGAGCTCGAGACGGCCGGGGTCGACACGCTCGTCCTCGGCGGCGTGTCGACGAGCGGCTGCGTTCGCGCGACGGCCCTCGACGCCTGCCAGCACGACCTGATCCCGGTGGTGGTGCCCGAGCTCTGCGGCGATCGGGACGCGGCCGCGCACGCCCAGGCGCTCCACGACCTCGACGCGAAGTACGCCGACGTCGTGCCCCTCAGCGACGTGCTCGACGCGATGCGGCGGCTCCGCCCGGCGCGTGCTTCCCTCGGAGCGGACTAGGAAAGAGAGCGATCATGGACCTCGGTATCTTCATTCCGATCGGCAACAACGGCTGGATGATGTCGAAGGCGGCACCGCAGTACATGCCGAGCTTCGAGCTCAACCGAATCACCGCGGAGCGGGCCGAAGAAGCGGGATACGATTTCCTGCTCTCCATGGTGAAGCTCCGGGGCTTTGGTGGGGAGACCGAGTTCTGGGACCACAACCTCGAGTCCTTCACCCTCATGGCCGGACTCGCCGCCGCGACGAAGAAGATCGGGCTCTTCGCGTCGGTCGCTCTCCCGACCATGGAGCCGGCGATGGTGG
>JBCDGX010000693.1:0-3499 GCA_038750805.1 Myxococcota bacterium | reverse complement strand
GCCCTCCGGATCCCGGAGCGGGATCTTTGACGTCTGAAGCCAGAGCATGGTCCCGGAAGGAGTGGTCTGGGGTTCCTCGTAATCGACCTTCGCGTCGCCGCTCTTGGTCACGGCCCGGTCGTCGGCCCGGTACAGCTCCGCTTCCGGTGCCCAGGGCATGTCGTAGTCGTTCTTCCCGAGGAGGTCGGCCGGTGAATCGTGCGCCGCGTCCTCGGCGAAGAGCTGATTGGAACCCAGATAGCGCCCCTCCAGGTCCTTCCAGAACACGCGCACGGGAATCGTGTCGAGCACGGACTGGAACATCAGCCGCATGCGCTCGAAGTCGTCGCGAAGGCGATGCGCCTCGAAGACCGAGAGGCCCACGGCCTCGATCCGCGCCGCCACGTCGTCCCGCGCGCCATCGGCGAGCTCGTCGAAGCTCGTGCATACCCAGAGGGGGCGGTCGGCGGTGCCGACTCGGGCGACGAAGACGACGCCGGAACCGGCCGGCATCCAGCGCCGATGCTCGACCGCGATCACCTCCGACGCGACCACGGCCGGCGGCAGGGTGCCCCATCGCGTCGCGCCGGACTCCGAGAGCAAGGCGCATGAACCGCCCGTCACCGCTTGTAGCGCTTCCAGGGCGAGGATGCCGTCGGGGGATACGGGTCTTTCGGACAAGACGGGCGACGATATCCGATCGGCCGCGTGGGCACATCCGTCCCCGTCCCTGGAAGCTAACGCACGGGGAAGCCCCGGCGCGGCATTGCCCCCATGCGGGGACCCGGCATAGCGTCTCCCCTTCATGGCCAACGACGAAGTCGCCTCCCCGGTGTCGTTCAAAGCGCAGCTGCGCTCCCTCGGCGGGATCTACTGGACCGCGAACTGGATGGAGCTCGTCGAGCGCTTCGCCTACTACGGCGTGCGGGTCGTCCTCCCGGTGTTCATGGTCCTGCCGCTCACGGAGGGCGGGCCCGAGCTCACGCACGTCCAGAAGGGCACCATCTATGCGATCTGGGCGCTGGTGCAGAGCTTCGTGCCGGTGTTCAGCGGCACCTCCGCCGACCGCTACGGCTACAAGCTGAGCATCGCGATCAGCACGGTCCTCAAGATCATCGGCTACCTGGTGATGGGCTACGCGATCGCGATCGCGACGAGCCTGGCGGGGGTGCCTCTGGTCGAGGCGCGCGCGGCGGGGACCGATCTGACCTACGAGATCTTCTTCGCCGGCGCGATGTTCCTCGCGCTCGGGACCGCGATCTTCAAGCCGGGTGTTCAAGGACTGATCGCGCAGCAGCTCCCGGACAGCGCGGCGGGTCTCGGCTGGGGTCTCTTCTACCAGATGGTGAACATCGGCGGCTTCATCGGGCCTATGGTCGCCGGCTACCTCCGCGTGCTCGAGTGGGAGTACGTCTTCCTCACCTGTGCCGCGGGCATCACGCTCAACTTCATCCCGCTCTTCTTCTTCGCGGAGCCGGAGAAGGAGGGCATCGAGGACGAGCGCGGCCCCGGTGCCTTGCTCGTCGACGCGCTGCGCGGCCTCCTCGAGCCGCGGCTCTTCTTCTTCACCATGGCCTTCGCGGGCTTCTGGCTGATGTTCTATCAGCTCTTCGACATCCTCCCGAACTTCATCGACGACTGGGTCGACTCCCGCGCCGCCGCCAATGCGCTGATCGGGCTCGTGGGCAGCGATGCGGTGCCGACCGTCAATGGCGGCAACCTGACGCAGGAGTGGATGATCAACTTCAATGCGTTCCTGATCAGTCTCTTCGCGTTCCTCGTCGGCTATTGGACCGGCAAGGTGCGTTCGCTGATCGCCATCGTCCTCGGCATCGCCGTCAGCGCCGTCGGGATCTACGCGCTGGGCTGGAGCATGACGGGGTGGGTGACGCTCGGCGCCATCGCCGTCTTCAGCTTCGGTGAGATGATGGCCAGCCCCACGAAGATGCGGTACCTGAGCGCGATCGCGCCGCCGGGCCGCAAGGGCCAGTACATGGGCTACGTGAACATGACCGTGGGCATCGGCTGGTCCATCGGCAGCATCGTGGCCGGGAGCTGGTACGAGGAGAACGGCGACAAGATCAACCTGGCGCGGCGCTACCTGACCGACGAGCTGAACGTCGCCGGGGCCGCCGATCTGCCCCGGGGTGAGGTCATGGAGGCCTTCCAGGCCGCGGCCGACGTCGACGCCTGGGGCGCGCGCGAGCTCCTCTGGAACGCCTACGAGCCGAGCGCGATGTGGGTGATGTTCACGGCCATCGGCGTGGCGTCGATGCTCCTCCTCATCGGCTACGACCGCGTGCTCGAGCTCGCCAAGGCAGACCCCTCGCACTCCTTCAACACGCAGGGGCGTCGCTGGGTGCGCGGCGCGCTGATCCCCATCATCCTCGCGTTCCTCTACGCGACGATCACCGGATTCAGCCTCGCGCTTCTCATCCTGCTCAGCCTGATGGTGCTGCTCTTCGGCGCGTCCTTCGTGTTCGAGGCGCCCGAAGGAGGATCCGGCGAGAACGCTCCTTGAGAGCGACCTTCGATCGGAAGTTCGGCGTCGCGCGCGTCGCCGAGCTTCCGACGACGCCGGGCGTCTACCTCTTTCGCGACGCGGACGAGGTCGTCGTCTACGTCGGCAAGGCGAAGAACCTCCGCCGCCGCCTCGCGACCTATCGCAACGCCAGCCGCCGGAAGGTGCATCGCAAGCAGCGCGCCATCGTGCGCGCGGCCTCGCGCCTCGAGGTCCGGGAGGTCGAGAGCGAGCGCGCGGCGCTCCTGCTCGAGAACGAGCTCATCCGAACGCTCCGCCCGGCGCTGAACGTCGCCGGCAAGTTCGACTTCCTCTACCCCTCCCTCGGCCTCGGCCACCAGGGACGCACGACGCTCCTCTGCTTCTCGACCAAGCCCGAGGCCTTCGCGTCGCTCCCGCTCGACTGGTTCGGGTGCTTTCGCTCCCGGGTGCGGGCAAGGGAGGCCTTCGACGCTTGCGCCGCGCTCCTCGCTCATCTCGGGCATGCGGAGCGGGTCCCGGCGCCGCGCGTTCATGGCTCGTCCGTGCGCGGCTTTCGGCAGATCGACGGGGCGCTGCGCGTGGAGCTGGCCGAGTACCTCGCCGGGAACGGCGAACAGGCCCTGCGCTCGATGGCGCGCGCGCTCCTCGACAAGCCCGCGGCTCGGCGCGAGGCGGCGACCGTGAACGCGAGCCTGAAGGCGCTCACGGCCTTTCACGCGACGGACCTCGCGCCGCTTCGCGACGCGCTTCGGGCCGACGGCCGCGACACGACCCACGTGCATCCCTCCGAGCGCGACGCGCTCTTTCTTAGGACGGGCTGAGCCCGGCGTTCAGGCGGGCAAACGGTCGAGCACGCGGCGAAGAAGGCGCACGCGGAGGCTCCACCGGGCGGGCCGTGCGACGTCCCCGGTGAGCGCTCGCTCGGCGTTGTCGAAGGCGTCCTCGATGAGCGCGTCGTGCAGCGGCCGCACCACGAGGGACCAGTAGAGCGAGCCGAGGGGACCGCTTGCGGCGGAG
>JBCDGX010000692.1:0-3501 GCA_038750805.1 Myxococcota bacterium | reverse complement strand
TGATCCTCCACGAGCTCTTCGTGCCGCTGCCCAAGGGGACGCTCACCGTTCAGATCGAGGTCGCCGCCGGCATGACGGGCCTTCGCGAGGTTCTCGCGATGGAGCGGGCGCTGGGCGGCGGCGGTGCCTCCCCGCCAGGTGCCTCCCCGCCCGGTGTCTCCCCGCCGCGCGCGGCGCTCGACCATCCCGCGCACGACACGCCCCTCGACGCGCTCAGCCGCGCGCGGAAGGCGCTCTGGTCCTTCCGCCAGCGCCACCCAATGCGGCGGACGGCGGAGCTCCCGCCCGCGCCGGAAGGCGAGCTAACGCTCGAGGAGGCGGGCTGCGCGCTCGTCCCGCCGCCCCGGCACCTCCGCATCGAGCTGCCGATGGCCCCGACGCTCGTGAGCTTCAGCCGCGCGGCGCTGACGGGCGGCTACCGGCTCTTCGAGGTCTGGCGGCTGCCGGATCGGCTCGACCCGAGGCGCGGCGCGGAGCGCCGGCTGGTGGACCTCGCCCGGCGGACGACGCGCGGCTGGGCCGACGAAGGCGCGCTGGTTCTCACGAGCTCCCCGCGCCGCGTCGCGCGCTTCGGCGCGCGCCCGCAGATCGAGGACGAGGTGAGCATGGTCGCCGGGGAGCGGCGCTCCCGCGTGCTCCAGCGCTGGGTCGTCGATGCGGACGGCGTCGTCTTCCGCGTCTCCGCGAGCGGCCCCCCGGAGCTCCCGGCGGCGTCCTACCGCGAGGAGGTGCTCGGCGCCCTCGCGACCTGGCGGCGCCTCGACGAGGTCGGTCCGGCGCCGGCGCGGAAGCGCCCCTGGTGGCTCGGAGGCTGACGGCAAGCGGGCCGGCGGCGTAGCCTCGGCCCATGGCGTCCAGCTACACGGTCGAGCGCGCGATGACGATGGGAGCGCGCCCGGAGGCGATCCACCCGCTCATCGACGAGCTCAAAGCGTGGCAGCGCTGGTCGCCCTGGGAGGGCCTCGACCCCGCTCTCGAGCGCACCTACTCGGGTCCCGACGCCGGCCCCGGCGCCGCCTATGCCTGGAAGGGCAACCGCGACGTCGGCCAGGGGAGCATGACCATCCGCGAGTCGGACGCGCCGGGCCGGGTCGTCATCGACCTCGCGTTCCTCAAGCCCTTCAAGAGCCAGAGCGTCGCGACCTTTCGCATCGAGCCCGAGGGGGAAGGAAGCGTGGTCCGCTGGACCATGGAGGCGAAGCACACCTTCCTCTCGCGGGTGTTCAGCCTCTTCGCGTCCTTCGACAAGATGATCGGCAAGGACTTCGAGAAGGGGCTCGGCCAGCTCAAGGCGCTCGTCGAGGGCTGAGCCGCGAAAGGGCCCGGAGCAGCGCGGGCAAGAGCGTCGCGTCCGCGAGCCCCGCGAGCAGGACGCCGAGAGGCACGAGCAGCGCGAGCCGCTGGTGGAGGACGAAGCTCCCCAGGGTCAGTACGGCGAGGTTACCGGCGAGGAGGGCCGTCGTCAGCAGCACCGGCGCGCCGGCCCGGCCCGCCCCCTGCGCTAGCGCGACGGCGAAGGGCACGCGCGGATCCCGCGCTGCCCAGAGAAGATGCACCGTGTCGTCGACGGAGAGCGCGAGCACCAGCGTCGCGACGCCGGCGACGCCGAGGGTGAAGGGCATCGCGAGGGGGCCGGCGGCGAGGCCCACGAGCGCGACGAGGGGCGCGAGGTTCACCGCCAGGACGACCGCCACAAGCGCTGGCGTGCGGCGCCGGAAGAGGAAGGCGAAGGCGACGAGCGCCACCCCGAGCGTCACGAGCAGTCCTCCGAGCGTCCCCGCCGCCGCGTCCTCGGTCGCCTCGAGCAGCCGCACCGAGACCCCCCCGATGCGCGCCTCGAAACCGGGAAAGCGCACGGCGAGGAGCGCCTCGAGGTCACGGAGGAGCGCGCGCCGGCGGGGGTAGTCCAACACCCGCGGCAGGAGCGTGAGGCGAAGGCGGCCCCCCTCCGCATCCCACCAGGGCGCGAGGTCCATCGCGGGGCCCGCACGCGCGACCCGGGCGGCGGCGCCCTCCCGCCGCGCCAGGTCCCGCAGGAGGAGCCCGGCGCCGAGGCCGAGGGCGATGCGCGGGTCGTCGTCGAGGGCGTCCTGGAGCACCGTGGCCACGCCGGCGAGGGTGGCCGGCGATCGATCTTCGCCGGGCCGAACGCGGAGCTCGAGGTGGAGGGGCGCCGGGTCGATCGCGAGCGCGTCCCGGGCGCGGGCCAGCGCCTCGGCGGGCGCCGTCCCCTCGGCGTATACGTCCGGGTAGGCGACGTCGGGCGCGAGGCCCGCGGCCGCCTGGGCCCCGAGGGCCAGCACGAGGGCCCACGCGACGAGCACGGCGGGCCAGCGTCGCTGCGCGCCGGCGAGGAGGCGGCGGACGCACGCCTCCGCGGAGCCGCGAGCGCGGGCCGCGGGGGGCGCGAGGCGGAGGAGCGCGGGGCCGAGCCCAAAGCTGAGCCCGTAGGCCAGCGCGGTGCCGAAGGCGCCCCAACGCCCAAGCCCCGCCACCGCCTGGGTCGTGCCGCCGATGCCGAGCGCGAGGAGCCCGGCGACGGTCGTGCCGGAGGTCACGAGGCAGGGCGCCCAGAGCGCGCTCGCGGCGCGCCGGGCGTCGCCGAGCTGCGCCGTCCGCCCGTAGAGGTGCACGGCGTCCAGGGTCGCGATGGCCCAGACCGTGGGCACGATGGCGATGGCGATGGGATCGATGGCGCCGCCGAGGACCCGCATCGCCAGAAGGGTCCCGGCGCTGCTCGTCCCCGCCACGGCCAGCGGGAAGAGCGCCGCCCGGAGCGTCCCGAAGAGCCACGCGGGCAAGAGCAGCGACACCAGGATCAGGAAGGGCAGGAGGCGGCGGAGATCCGCGCGGCTCAGCGTCGCCGTCGCGAGCCGCAGGCTGGGCACGCCGAGCACGGTGATCGACCCCTCGGCGGCCGCGAGCTCTCGAAGGCCCGCCTCGTCGTCGGCGGTCCACGGCACACTCGTATCGAGACCGGCGAGCACCACACGCGCTGTGGCCGAGGGGGCGAGGAAGCGGTCGAGGGGGTCGTGGGCGCTCTGCGGGCGCGGGCCCCGGCGGATCGTGAGCGCGGCTCCTGGCGCATTCCGCGTCAGCCAGGGCCGCGTCGCGGCCGAGAGCGTCCACGCGACGTCCGGTCGCGCCGCGAGCCAGCGCTCTGCTCGCCCGGCGAGCGCGTCCGGCGCCTCCCCCTCCGCGAGCACGAGGAGCGGCGCCGGCGCTTCGGCGGCGCCGAGGCCGTCGACGACGATGGGCGCCCGGAGGACGAGCGTCAGGGTCAGGGTGAGGGCCCCGAGCGCGAGAAGCGTGAGCGCGGCCCGCCGCGCCGTCACCGGGCGGACCCCGCCCCGCTCACGAGGCCGGTCGGCAGGTCCCGCCGGCGAGGGAGGGCACGCACGCGAAGCCCTCGGGGCAGCTCGCGCTCCCGCCGAACTCGCAGACCGTGCTGCAGAAGCGCTTGCCGCCGCCGGCGGAGCTGCCGAGCACGCAGGCCACGTC
>JBCDGX010000691.1:0-3504 GCA_038750805.1 Myxococcota bacterium | reverse complement strand
GCTCCCTGGACCTCAGCGGCAACGAGATCGGCAACGAGGGCGCCGAGGCGCTGGCCCGCTCCCCGCACCTCGCTTCGCTCGCGCGCCTCGACCTCGGCCAAAACCGCCTGAGCAGCCGGGCCGCCGAGGCGCTGGCGGCGAGCGACGCGCTGCCGTCCCTCGAGGAGCTCGTGCTCGCGGCGAACGGCATCGGCCAGCGCGGCGCGGCGGCCCTGGCGCAGGGCAAGCTCCGCCTTCGCGTGCTCGACCTCGGGCGCAACGACCTCGGGCCGCAGGGCGCCTCGGCCCTCGCGCAGGGCGAAGGCCTGAGCCAGCTCGAGGCCCTTCGCCTTCGCGGAAACCGCCTCGGCTCGGACGGCGTGGCCGCGCTCGTCGTCTCGCCGCAGCTCCGCGAGCTCCGCGAGCTCGACCTTTCGAACAACGGCGTCGGCGCGAGCGGCGCCGCCGCGGCCTCGCTCGCCGACGGGCTTCGGCGCCTTCGGGTGCTCCGCCTCGGCCAGAACACGCTCGGCCGCGAGGGGCTCCAGCTGCTCCTCGGCGCCCGCACCTTCGACGACCTGGCCTCGCTCGACCTCTCGGGGAACGGCCTCGGGCCCTCGGGCGCCATGCTCCTCGCCGGCGCGCCCTTCGCGCGGCGGCTCCGGGAGCTCGACGTGGGCGACAACGAGCTCGGCGACGCCGGCGTGGCCGCGCTCCTCGGGAGCCCGCACTTGGCCGGCCTCCGCACGCTCGTGCTCGCGCAGAACGGCATGACCGCCGCCGGCGCCTCGCTCCTCGGGGACGCGCCGCCGCAGCTCGAGGTGCTCGACATCGCCGAGAACCCCCTCGGGGACGGGGGCGCCGAAGCCGTGGCCGAGGCCATGCGCCGGCTCCGCGTGGCCTCGCTCTCGGTCCGCGGGGGCGAGCTCACGGGCGCCGGCGTCGCGCGCATCCTCGACGCCGGGCGCATCACGCGCCTCGACGCTTCGCGGAACCCCCTCGGCCTCGATTGCGCAAAGGTGATGGCCGAGAGCGTCGGGCTCCGGACCCTCGAGACGCTCCTCGTTAACGAGACGGCGCTCGGGGCCGACGGCGTCTCCGCGCTGGTCGCGTCCTCGAACCTCGGGGCGCTCCGGCGCCTGGACCTCAGCTCGAGCCTGCTCCGGAACGAAGGCGTGACGGCCCTCGTCGCGCACGCGCCGCGCCTGGGACGCCTCGAAGCCCTCGCCCTCGACGACGACGAGCTCGGCCCCGACGCGGCCCAGGCGCTGAGCGTCTCACCGCTGGCCCTGCGCCTCGAGGAGCTCTCGCTCCGGCACAACCAGCTCGGCGATACCGGCGCGGAGATGCTGGCCCGCGGCCCGAGCTGGCACGCGCTCCGCTCCCTCGCGCTCGCGGGCAACGCCATCGGCCTCGCGGGGGCCAGCGCGCTGACGACCTCGAGCCGCCTCGGCACGGTGCAGCGCCTCGATCTCTCGCACAATGCGCTCGAGGGGCTCGTCGACATCGCTAGCCTGCCGAAGGACCAGGTGGCGATCCTCGAGGAGAGCTTCGGGCTCCTCGCCGCGCAGGCCGCGGACTTCGCGGAGCGCTTCTATCACGACCTCTTCCTCCGCTACCCCTCGGTGAAGCCCCTCTTCGCGAAGACGAACATGGCGAAGCAGCGCGGGCACCTGCTCCGCTCGCTGATCCTCGTCATCGACAACCTCCGGAACCCCGAGGCGGCGCACATCGCCCTCGAGGATCTGGGGCGTCGCCACGTCGACGTCGGGGTCGTGCCCTCCTACTACTTCGCCGTCACCTCGACGATCCTCGACGTCATGCACGACATGCTCGGCGAGGCCTTCACCGACGAGATCTACGAGGCCTGGAGCCAGGGCCTCGACGCGATCAGCCAGGTGATGATGCGCGCCGCGCGGAAGCCCTCGGGGACGGCCGTGACCGTGCCCGCGGCCACCTGAGCTCAGGCGGCGAGGCTCGGCCGCGCCGGGAGCACGCGGGCGCGGGCGACCCCGGCGATGGCCGGGAAGAGGAGGTTCTGCGCGTGGCTTCCGCCGAGGGACGCGAGCTTTGCGGAGGAGACGATGCCACTCGAGGTGCGCGTGCTTCGCGCACGCCGGAGCACCGCCGCGTCGGGCCAGCCAGGCGCCGAGGGCCCGGCGACCGAGGGCGAGCTCGCCGGCGTCGAGGTGACGATGCGCGCGCACGTGCGCCGCGCCGGCATCTCCTCCGGCGAAGACGTGGAAGCCCGCGCGGTCCATGGGGGCGGGGAGGATCGAGGGCCGAACGCTCATGCACGGCGTTCTGCGGAGGCCCCGTGGAGGGCGGCGTGTGTCCCAGCGTGGAAAGCCGCGCGCCGACCGTGGAAGCGGCGGCCTTGGGGGGCGCGGGGGCCGTCGGGCTACGCTCGCCCGCGATGGCCGAGACCCTCCCCCTCTCCTGCCGCTGCGGGACGCTCCAAGGGCACGCCGCCCACGTCTCCCGCGGCACCACGAAGCGCATGGTCTGCTACTGCGACGACTGCCAGTGCTTCGCGCATCATCTCGGCGCGGCGGAGACGGCGCTCGACGCGGGCGGCGGCACGGAGCTGCTCCTCATGGCGCCGGGCCAGCTCGCGCTCGAGGGCGAGCTTCGCTGCCTTCGCCTCTCGCCGAAGGGCCCGCTTCGCTGGTACGCGGCCTGCTGCCGCGCGCCGGTGGCGAACGGACTCCCGAGCCCGGGCATGCCCTTCGCGAGCGTCGTGCGCACCTTCGTCTCGTCTCCGGACGCGACCCTCGACGCCACCCTCGGCGACGCCCGCGGCCTCAACGGCAAGTTCGCGACGGGCCCGACGCGGGAGGGCACGTCCGAGGGGACCCCGGCGGCGCTCCTCCTCGGCGTCGGGACGCAGCTCGCGAAGGCGAAGCTCCGCGGCTGGCATCGCCCGAGCCCCTTCTTCGAGGGGAAGACGCCGACGTCCCCGCCGGAGCTGATCTCGCGCGAGGAGCGCGCGCGGCTCCGCGCGATGGTGAGCGGCGGCTGAGGCGCGCTCAGCCGAGCGCGGCGGTCGGGGCCTGGGAGCGCGTCCGCAGCCGATGACGCAGCTTCTCCGCGCGGGAGAGCGCCTCGCGAAGCTCCTCGCCGCCGAGGCAGCGCCGGATCGCAATGGTCTCGTCGATGGCGTCGAGGGCCTCTTCGTGCCGGTCGAGGCGCGCGAGCTGGAGCGCGAGCCCGTGAAGCGAGCGGGCGAGCTGCGCCTCGAGGGCACCGGCCCGGTCCACGTGCGCGTCCGTCGCGAGGCGGCGGCGGATCATCACGGCCTCGTCGAAGGCGAGCAGCGCCTCCACGGAGCGACCGAGCGCGCCGAGGTGGAGGCCGAGGTTGTGGAGCGCCTGGGCGAGGGCCTCGGCCTGACCGGCGGGGTCGTCCTCGGCGAGCGTGCGGCGGAGCGTGACGGCGTCCTCGGCCATCTGGAGACCGAGCTCGCTCGGCCCGTCCGTCGCGAGCGCGGCGGAGCGCGTGTAGACGAGCTCGGCCGCCTGGGGC
>JBCDGX010000690.1:0-3513 GCA_038750805.1 Myxococcota bacterium | reverse complement strand
GGCTGCGCCGACGCCTGCACCCAACAGGGCGCGTCCGGCACCTGCAGCGAGAGCTCGGCCCGCGGGCTTAGCGCCGTCTTGAGCACCGAGCGGTTCGCCCGGAGGAAGGTCCCCAGCTCGATGGCCTCGTCACTCTGCCGCTCCCGGCGCGAGTAGCGAAGGAGCGCGTTGGTCAGGCTGCCGACGCGGGCGAGCGCGTCCTCCATCTCGTTGAGGCAGTCCTGGCGCACCGCGATGTCGGGCTCGCCACGCAGCGTGTCCAGGTTGCTCCGGAGGATGGAGAGCACGTTGTTCACGTCGTGGGCGATGCCGCCCGTGAGCTGGCCGAGGACCTCCATCTTCTGCAGCTGGCGGAGCTGTTCCTCCTGCACCTTCCGCCGATGGATGTCGTGCACGGTGCCCGTGACGCGGGTCGCGCGCCCTTCGGCGTCCCGGTCGGTCACGTAGCCGCGCACGAGCATCCATCGCCAGCGGTCGAGGGCGTCGAGCACGCGGACCTCGGCCTCGCCCACCTTGGCCTCGCCCGCGGCGAGGTCGTCGCGACGGGAGCGGGCGGTGCGGAGGTCCTCCGGGTGGATGCGCGTGGGAAGGGCCTCGAGGCTCGCCCGCAGCTCCCCGGGGGCGTAGCCGAGCATCGCGGTCCAGGCGTCGCTGGCGCGGAGCTCGCCGGTCCTCGGCCGCCACTCCCAGGTGGCGAGGTCCCCGGCCTCGAGCATGGTCTCGAGCAGGGAGCGGAGCTCGGCCTCGCGCTCGCGCCCGGCCTCGATCTCCGAGACGTCGCGCACCGTCGCGAAGTAGACGAGCTCGCCGTCGACGCGGCAGCGCGCCGGGCGGACCTCGGCCGGGAACGTCGAGCCGTCCGCGCGCTGGAAGACGAGGCGGAAGGGACCGAAGTCCCCCTCGCGGAGCATGCGCTCGAGGGCCCCGTGGATCTCCGCGCGATGGCCCTCTGCCCAGTAGGCGAAGGGCGGCGTCGTCCCGATGAGCGCGTCGCGGGCGAAGCCCGTCATCTCGCAGAACGTGTCGTTCGCGTAGAGGTGCCGGCCTGTCGCGTCCAGGATGGTGAGCCCCTCGACCAGACCTTCGAGCACGGTGTGGACCAGCCTCGTGCTGGGCCCCATGTCGGTCTCCAGAGTCACCACCTACAGTGTATGCCGCATCACGCTCGTCCGAGGCGCGTCAAATCGACGAGGCGCGGATCAGAGGAGCGCGTCGTATCGAAACGTGAGCTTCAGGATGGCGCGCCGCTCGGGCGCGCAGCTCTCGGGTTGATCCATGCAACGTGCGTCCGTCGACGCATATGGATGGTTCTGCTGGTACACGAGAAAGAGGTCGCTTCCCGGGAGATAGCGCCAACGGACGCGCGCCAGCGTCGTGAAGGCACGGGTGAAGCTGTTGACCTGAACCACGGCGTCCGCCTGGAGGAAACGCGTCGGCGCCAGCGTCATCTGCAGGGTTCCGGACGCCGTGCGGAAGCTCTCTCCATGCAGGCGCGCGAAGCTCGCCGAGCCCGAGGCCTGGAGGCGAACGCGGGTCGTGAGCGACGCGTTCAGCTCGGCGCGGAGGTTGTGCCGGGGATTGCCGAAGAAGGCCGTCTCGCCCGTGTACTCCAACGTGAAGCCCGGGTTGCGCGCGTCGGAGCGGCGGATGCCCGTGGTGCCGCGGGCGCCGACGTAGCGTCCGGCGGCGATGGTCCCGCCGGGGCACTCGCCGTCCACGACCTCGACGGGGCAGGCGGGGTCCACGTCGACGTTGCGGCGGAGGTCGAAGCCCTGGCGCACGACGTCGCGCTCCACGTCGAAGAGGGCGAAGAGGAACCAACCCTGCACCCAGCTCACGTCGAGCTGCACGCGGCCGAAGCTGTCGAGGACCCGCGGATCCTCCCTGTCCTCGGCGTCGCGCTCGTCGGGATCGAAGGCGGCGCCGCCATCGAGGATCTGCGTCCCGACCAGATACACGTCGATGGCCTCGAGGCCGAAGCGCCGCGTTCGATGCTGGTACTGAAGCGTGCCGTCGGCACGGAGGATGTCGCGGCGCTGCACGAAGCCGATGGCCGGGTCGTAGCTCTCGTCGACGTAGAGCAGGCTCATGCGTGGTCGCCAGCGTTCGCCGCGCCAGCGGAGGTAGAGATTGCCGGCCGCGCCGCGCGTCACGGCGTCCACGGCCGGGTCCGGCGGGTCGTCCTCGAGGTTCTCCACGTAGGCGTCGTTGAAGGTGCCGCTCGCGAAGCCGCCGATCTCGAGGCGCCGGTTCATGAGCCGGGCCACGAAATCCGTACCCACCGTCAGGTTCGGGTCGCCGTCGACCTCGGCGCCGAGGCCCGAGCGCACCGTGGCGATGCCGCCGACGTAGCTGGCTTCGCCGATGTTCGCGCGCAGCCGGGCGACGCTGAAGCTCTCGGTGGTCGCGCCCTCCTGGCCGCTGAAGACCTGGAGGAGGCCGTAGCCGAGCGAGTTCCCGGCGTCGCCGACGGGGACGCGCCCGTAGCTCCGGAGACCGCCCCAGATCGGCACCTCCCGGCGGTCCGCGTCGAGGCCCACGCGCCGGGTGAAGAAGGGCTGCGCGACGCCCTCGGCGCCGAAATCGAAGACGTCGAGGCCCGTGAGGAAGAAGGGTCGGCGCTCCGGGAAGAAGAGCGGAAAGCGGTCGAGGTTGATGGTGGGGTCGTCGAGGTCCACTTCGGCGAAGTCCGTGAGCACGGTGAGCTCGGCCCAGCTGTCGACGCCGATGCGGAGGCGCGCGTCGAGGCCCGCGCCCAGGTTGAGGGGCCCCGCCGAGTCGTCGGCGTTGAAGGGGAAGCGGCGCTCGTCGTCCTCGCGCCAGCCCGCGAGCGCGAAGGGGACGAGGATGAGCGGGCGGCCTCCGGCGATGCCCTCGATGCCCTCGAGGTCCCCGTAGTGGATGGCGCTCACGGCGCCGAACTCCACGGGGATTGCGTTCCAATCGTAGGTGCCGCGCGCCGCGTTGTGATCGCGGGTCACGTTCAGGCCGAGGATGCGCTCGCCTTCGCCGGGTCCGAGGCCGAGGGCAGCGATGGGGATGCGGAACTCGGCGACCCAGGCGTCCTCGCGGACCGTCGTCGTGACCTCCCAGACGGCGTCGTACTCGACGCGGAACTGACGGCCGTTGTCGATGGCGACGTAGTCGAGCCAGGCACCGGCGGCGTTCACGGCGAAGCCGACGGTGTTTCGCCGGTCCCGGCGGACGTCCACCTTGATGCTGATCGTGTCGTCGTCGAAGAGCCGGAAGGTGTCCCGGGTCAGCTCCGCCATGCGCGGGCGCTCGCCGGGGCCGAGCTCCGAGACGACGCCGAAGTAGAGCGCGTCCTGGTCGTAGAGCACGCGAAAGCGCGTCTGAACCGGAGGCGTGGCGCCGGGGGTGGGGCGGCGCTCGGTGAAGTCCGCCGTCTCGTCGGCGGCGCCCCAGGCGGCCTCGTCGAGCACGCCGTCGATGGTGAGCGGGCCCTCGCGCGGGGCGGCCTCGAGCGTCCGGCGCTCCTGGGCGGCGGCGGAG
>JBCDGX010000689.1:0-3521 GCA_038750805.1 Myxococcota bacterium | reverse complement strand
TCGCCGCGCATCCGCGTCGTTCGCTGAACGACCGCGGACACGGAACGAGGGCCCGGCGGGAGACCGCCGGGCCCTTTTCTTTGCAGCAGCCTAGTCGAGGCCGTGCCGCCGCTGGCGCGGCGCCCGTTCTCCCACTACCCCTCGGGGCTCATGGCGGATGCGCCCGAAGTCGCCGACGTGGAAGTGTCGGACGTGGATCTCCTGCTGCGGCTCACCGGGCCGCGGGGGGACTACCTGCGTCTGATCGGCGACGCGACGGGCGCGACCATGGGCATGCGCGGCGACACGATTCGGCTGCAGGGGACGCCCGAAGCCGTCGCCAACGGCCAGCGCGTGCTCGCGGAGCTGCTCACGGTGCTGCAGCAGCGCGACATGTCCCGGGAGGAGATCGGGCGCGCGGCGCGCTCGCTCACCGCGCACCCCGAGCTCCGGCTGAAGGACCTCTACGACGACGTCGTCGTGCGCACCGGCGGGCGCCGGGTCATCGCGCCGAAGGGCCTCGCCCAGCAGCAATACGTCGCGGCCATTCGGAAGAACGACGTGGTCTTCGGCATCGGACCGGCGGGCACGGGCAAGACCTACCTGGCCATGGCCATGGCCGTCGCGGCGCTTCAGGAGAAGACCGTTCAGCGGATCATCCTCACGCGCCCCGCCGTCGAGGCCGGCGAGAAGCTCGGGTTCTTGCCCGGCGACCTGGCCGAGAAGGTGAACCCCTACCTCCGGCCGCTCTACGACGCGCTTCACGACATGATGGACATCGAGCGGGTCGGCGTGCTGCTCGAGCAGGGGACCATCGAGGTCGCGCCGCTCGCCTTCATGCGGGGGCGGACGCTGAACGACGCCTTCGTCATCCTCGACGAGGCGCAGAACACGACCCCCGAGCAGATGAAGATGTTCCTGACGCGCCTCGGCTTCCGGAGCCGGGCCGTGATCACCGGGGACATCACGCAGGTCGACCTCCCGAGCGGAGCGCCCTCGGGGCTGGCCGACGCGGAGCGCCTGCTCTCCAGCATCGAGGGCATCGCCTTCCGCCGCTTCACGGACGTCGACGTGGTCCGCCATCCCCTCGTTCAGCGCATCGTGCGCGCGTACGACGAGCGCGAGGCGCGGCGTCAGGCGGCGAAGCGGGCCCGCGAGCTGCCGGACCCCGCGGACGGCTGAGGTCTTCGCCGAGGCCGACCGCCTCAGCGGAAGCCGAGCACCGTGAGCAGCACGCTCGCCGCGAGGACGCCGTAGGTGAGCTGTACGTTCCGCGCGTCGGTCATGAAGCCGCGGCCGTGCCGACCGAGCACGTTGCCCACGAGGATCGCCCCGGCGACGATGGCCGCGTTGGTCAGGACCGTCGCGTTCACGAGGCCGCCGGCGCCGTAGCCGATGACGCGGGCGATGTGGATGGAGGTCGCCACGCTCGAGGCCGCCACGACGAAGCGCTCGTTCTTGAGCCCGCGCATGAGAAGCAGCGGCGCGAGCAGGAGGCCTCCGCCGCCGCTCGTGGCCGTGAGCACGCCCGCGACGAACATGGCGCCCACCACGAGCCAGGTCGGCGGCGCCTTCGGCTCCTGGCCGACCTTGGCGCCGGGGAAGAGCCGGAGCTCGCGCAGCACCGCGAGCCCTACCGCGAAGAGGAGGAGACCGCGGAGCACGACCTCCGGGAGGCTCACGGTGAGCAGGCCGCCGAAGAGGGCGCCGGGCACGGCGCCGACGACGAAGGGGGCGATGGCGCGCCCGTCGAAGTGGGCGCGGTAGAGCGAGACCCGGTGGACGTTGCCGACGAGCAGGGCGGGAGCCGCCGTCGCCAGGGCGGGGGCGGGTCCCCAGACCGCGGCCATCACGATGGTGAGCACGAGACCGCCGCCGAGGCCCGCGAGGGTCGTCAGCGCGCCCGCGAAGAGCCCCAGGGGCACGAGCCAGGCGAGATCGTCCATGGGTCTACTCTGGGGAGGGCCTTTCCATTCGGCCAATCGATTCTCATGCTCGATGTGATAGGTTCTGTTTATCGAAAGTGATCGATGCGCTCCGCCATCTCCTGCTGATCGTCGAGCACGGCACCTTCACGGCGGCGGCCCGGGAGGCCCATCTCAGCCAGCCGGCGCTGAGCGCATCCATTCGCCGGCTCGAGGATTGGGCCGGGGCGCGGCTCCTCGACCGTGACCGTCGCGGGGCGCGACTCACGGCCGCCGGTTCCGCGCTGGTGCCGCGGGCCCGGGCGGCGCTCGCGACCCTCGAGGCGGGGCGCCGGGAGATCGCGGAGGTGGCGGGGCTCGTGCGCGGCGAGGTGCGCCTCGGCGCCGGGGCGACGGCCTGCACCTACCTGCTTCCGGCGACGCTCGCGCGTTTTCGGGAGCGGCTGCCGGGCCTGCGCCTTCTGCTTCGGGAGACCACCACCGACGAGGCGCGCGCGGGGCTCCGCGAGGGGGAGCTCGACCTCGCCATCGTCTCCGGCGCGGCCGGGGAGGCCCTCGAGGGGGAGCTCTGGCGGCACGACGAGCTGGTGCTCGTGGCGGCGCCGGGGGTCGACCCGCAGAGCGCGCCCTTCCTGACCTTCCGCGCGGGCGCGACCACGCGCACGCTCTTCGACCGCCACTTCCCCGGGGCGTCCATCGCCATGGAGCTCGGCTCCATCGCGGCCGTGAAGGGGAGCGCGCGCGCGGGCATCGGGGTGGCCCTGGTCAGCCTCGACTCGGTCGTGGACGACCTCCGGCGCCGGCTCCTCGTGCGCGTCGAGGACGCACGAACGCCGATCCTCCGCGAGCTCCGCCTCGTGCGCGCCCCGACGGCCGGCCCCGCCGCCCGAGCGCTCGCGGAGCACTTGCTCCGGGACGTGAGCGGGTAGGGGCGCGGGACGCGGGGCGGGCACGGACGTGGGCACCGCATCGGCGCTCGCCGAGCTGGGCGGACGCCGAGAGGGTCACCGAAGAACGGGCCGGTTCACCCAGACCCACATGCACGCGCTGACGCGGTCGCAGAGCCGCTGAACGCCGATGACGTCGGGGGCCTGCAGGTACCCGGCGGCCACCGCGAGCGCGAGCGAGGCCTCGGTCTCCTTCGCCGACGCGGCGGCCCCCTGATAGTGCGCGGGCCGGTTCCCCCCACGCGAGTGCATCCCCTCGGCCATGCGCTGCGCGACGCTCATGGCGCTGCGCCGCGTCTGCCGCGCGAGGTCGGCGTCCACCTCCTGCAGCCGTTTCACGATGGGCATCACCTCCCGCACGAGCTGCAGCGCGACGTCGTAAATGCTCTCCCGCCGGGCGTGCTCCCCGCGCCCGCCAAGTCGTCCACTGCTGGTCATCCAACCTCCTCGCCCCGGTTTCCTCTTCGGGGCCCCCGCCCCCCCGGCTCCGCGCGCAGGGGGAGTCAAGGCCAAAGCCGCCGCAGGCGGGGCCGCAGGCCGCCTTGACGCCCCCGAGCACGGAGCGACCGTCCGCCTCCCGGAGAGGAAGCCCCCTCCGACTCCGACTCCGAGTCCGACTCCGAGTCCGTCTCCGAGTCCGTCTCCGAGTCCGTCTCCGAGTCCGTCTCCG
>JBCDGX010000688.1:0-3525 GCA_038750805.1 Myxococcota bacterium | reverse complement strand
GGGCGCCGCTGCGGCCGGAGCCGCGCCGGCCTGGCGGCGCTCGGTGCGCTGCCAGCCCCCCCCGGAGGACGCGCCTTCGCCCATCGCGAGGCCCGCCAGCGGATCGGAGGTGTCCGCTCCTCTGCCGCGGGCGCTGGAGCGCGGCGCGGCGCGGCGCGCTCGGGACCGCCCGTAGCCGCGGTCCGCGAGCTCCCGAGCCACGCCCTCCTGGTTCGCGGCGAGGGCCTCGCCGAGCGGCGCCTCCTCGGCGACGAGGCCCTCGAGCCCCCCGGGGGCGGCCTCGGCGGGGGCGGGCTCCGCTTCCGGAAGCGCCGCGAGCTCTTCGGCGACGTCGACGGGCGCCGCCTGCGTGGGCTCCGCCGCCTCCTCGTCCATCTGCATGGCGACGGGCGCGCTCTCGGCGCCGCCCCCGAGCGTCGAGAAGCCGACGAAGGCCAAGAGCCCGACCGCCGCCGCCGCGAAGGCCCAGACGGGCACGCGGCCTCCACCACCCTCCGGGGCCGCGGCCGGCACCTCGGCCACCTGCGCGCGGGCCTGCCCGAGGGGCGTCGCCTCGTCCCGCGCCGCCCGGGCCGCCGCGAGCGCGATGACCGGGGCCTCCGCGCCCTCCCCGAACGCCGCCTCGGGCAGCGCGAGCGGGTCGAAGTCATCGAGCCCCGCGTCGAGCCCCGCGTCGATGCGCGCCGCGAGCGCCTCGAAATGCGCGTCGTCCGGCAGCGCGACCTCGGCGGCCTCGTCCCTAAGCCACCCCTCCACGCGGAGGAAGGCGATGGCCTCGGCCTCGGCGCCCGCAGCCGCGAGATCCGCGCGGAGCGTGGTGTCCGCCTCGGCCCGGGCCTCGGTGTTGGCGGGCGCGAGGGGATCGCGGCCGGCGTCGAGGGCCTCCTGGAGCCGTCGTTCGAGCTCGGGGTTCACGACGCCCGCCCCTTTCCGGCCTTGCCCGAGCCACGGGAGCGCGGATGCGCGTGCTCCGGCGCGAGGTCACCGAGGGAGGCCTTCAGCTTCCGCCGCGCCTCGTGGATGCGCCACGCGACCGTGCCCTCGGGGCAGCCGAGGATCTCCGCCGCCTCCTTGTGCGCGAGCCCCTGGAAGAGCACGAGCACCACCGCGCTCCGGAGCGTCTCGCTGAGCTCACCCATCGCGCCCTCGAGGCGCGTCTGGAGCTCTCCCAGCTCTTGCACGCGCGCGGGATCCACCTGCCCCTGCGTCGGGTCCGCCGGGGGCTCGGGCATGCGCGGGTCGTCGATGTCCCCGGCGGCGCGCCGCTTCCGCTTCCGGATGTGGTTCAGGCTGACGTTCACGGTGATCCGGTAGAGCCAGGTGCTGAGCTTGGAGCGCCCATCGAAGCGGTCCAGGGCACGCCAGGCGCGGAGGAAGACCTCCTGGGTCACGTCGTCGGCGTCGCTCTCGCTCCTCACGAGCTGCTTCGCCGTCGCCCAGACGCGTCGCTGATGCAGGCGCACGAGCCGGCCGTAGGCGCGCCGATCGCCCCCCTGGGCCCGCTCGAGGAGCTCGGCCTCGGAGGGCGCCGCGCTGGCCGCGACGTCGCTCACGGGCGTCCCCCCGGCCGTGGGCACGGCGCGAAGATGCCGCGGACGGCCGGATTCCCCGGCCGCTCCCGTCCGCTCCCGCGCAGGCCGGGCTCGAGCATCGACACGACGGTACGCCAGCACGCCCGCTCCGACAACGCGCCCCCCGAGGACCTTGGGAACCCGAAGGGCCCTTCCCGCAGACGATCGAATCTACTACAATCTTACGCCATGGCTGAAAGCGCGTCGCCGTCGCTGCCTCCCCCGTCGCCGCCGGCGGCGGTCGGTGACCAGCGAAACGCGCCGCGCACGCCGATCACGCTGGCCGTCGAGTACCCGCGGCTGAACGCCTTCTTCGCCGATTACACGAAGAACCTCAGCCGCGGCGGGACCTTCATCCGCACGGGGCGTCCGCTCCCCATCGGGACCAGCTTCGTCTTCGCGCTGCACGTGCCCGGCCTCGAGGAGCCCCTCCGCATCCGCGGCAAGGTGCACTGGATCGTCCGTGAGGAGGACCTCGCCCCCGGTGGTTGCCTCGCGTCGGAGACCGACGTCGCCCCGGGCATGGGCATCGGCTTCGTCTACGCGAGCGAGGCCGATCGCCAGCGCATCGCCCGGGTCGTCGAGGTCCTGATGATCGAGAGCCTCGGCCCGGAGCTCCATCGCAAGCTCATGCGGCGCCTTCGGGAGGGCTGAGGAGCCCTCACGAGGCCTTGCCCGGAGCGCCGTCCCGCGGTAGCTCGCCCTTCCCATGACCCCCATTGGTGAGAGCCGCGACCGCGCGTCCGACCTCGCCCAGCGCCTCGATGCGCTGGGGAGGTATCTTTGACGTCCCGGGCCTGAAGCACACCGTCGACCGGCTGACGAACCTGAGCCTCCGCGAGGGCTTCTGGGACGACCAGGCCGAGGCGCAGAAGATCATGAAGCAGCGCGCCGACGCCGAGGCGACGGTGCAGCGCTTCGAGAAGGTCTCGAGCGACGTCCAGGGCATCCTCGAGCTCATCGAGATGGTCGCCGGCGATCCCGACGCCGAGGGCGAGCTCGAAGAGCTCACGGAGCAGCTCCCGGAGCTCGAGAAGCTCGTCCGGGGCCTCGAGCTCCAGCGCATGCTGACGCCCGACGACGACAACGACGCGGTGCTCTCGATCAACAGCGGCGCGGGCGGCTCGGACGCCGAGGATTGGGCCTCGATGCTCTACCGCATGTACCGGCGCTGGGCGGAGAAGAAGGGCTACAAGATCGACGTCCTCGACGAGCAGCGCGGCGAGGCCGGCATCTCGAGCGCCGAGATGCTGGTCAAGGGCCCGAACGCCTACGGCTTCTTGCGCTCGGAGAACGGCGTGCACCGGCTCATCCGCGTCTCGAAGTTCTCGGGGCGGCGCGAGACGAGCTTCGTCGCCGTGCGCGTGACCCCGGAGCTCGACGACGACGTGCAGGTCGAGATCCGCGACGAGGACATCCAGATCGACACCATGCGCTCCGGCGGCGCGGGCGGTCAGCACGTCAACCGGACCGAGTCCGCCGTGCGCCTGACCCACCTCCCGACGGGCTTCGTGGTCCGCGTGGAGAACGAGCGCTCGCAGATCCAGAACCGCGAGCGCGCGATGAAGATGCTCAAGGGCTTCCTCTACGAGAAGGCCCGCCGGGAGCGCGAGGAGGCCTTCCAGGAGGCCTTCATGAGCGACCTTTCGAACATCGCCTTCGGCAGCCAGGCGCGGACCTACACGCTCCAGCCCTACAAGCTGGTCAAGGACGAGCGCACCGAGCACAAGGCCGGCAACGCCGACGCCGTGCTCGACGGGGACCTCGACGAGTTCATGGAGACCTACCTGATGCTCAGCGCCGACAAGCGTCAGGAAAAGGCCAAGGCCAAGAAGGACTGAGCCATGGCGAACGAAGACGAGCTGATGGCCGCGCGGCGCGCGAAGGCCGAGGCCCTCGTGGCCGCCGGCACGCGCGCCTTCCCCAACGACTTCCGGCCGAGCGAGGCCGACCG
>JBCDGX010000687.1:0-3528 GCA_038750805.1 Myxococcota bacterium | reverse complement strand
CGCACGTGCGAGGCGGCCCAGCCGATGCACGGCGCCGTGTTCCGCCCGAGGGGCTCGGCGAGCACGTTCGCCGGCGGAAGGTCCGGAAGCTCGGCGCGCGTCGCGTCGGCGAGCTCGGCGTTCGTCACGACGAGCACGCGCTCGGCGGGGACGAGCGGCGCGATACGATCGACCGTGCGCCGGAGCAGCGAGACGTCGCCGGCGAGCGGCAGGAGCTGCTTCGGGCGCACCCGCCGCGACGCGGGCCAGAAGCGAGAGCCGACGCCGCCGGCCATGATCACGGCCCAATCGGCGCCCGCGCGCGCGTCCCTGTCGCGCGGCGCCCCATCGTCCTTCACCCCGTCATTCATGGGGGCGGAGTATGCCGACTCGGCCGCGCGGGTCGAGACCGAAACGGGGAGGGGTCACATCCCGAGCACGATCGCCGCGATGCCGACGGGCACGAGATAGACGGCGAAGGCCCAAAAACGCCCGGTGAGGACGATGCCGCGGAGCGCCCAGAGCGAGACGAGGCCCACGACGAAGCTCACGACGCCGCCGAGCCAGACCACGGGCGGCAGCCGGTCCAGGGCCCCGTCCTCCGTGAGCACGAGCAGGCTGGCCCCGGCGATGGCCGGGAGCGAGAGCAGGAAGCTGAAGCGAAAGGCCGCCTCCCCGCGCAGCCCCAGCATCATGGCGGCGGCGATGGTGCTCCCGGAGCGGCTGAGTCCCGGGAGAACGGCGAGCCCCTGCGCGAGACCGATGAGGAAGGCCTGGCGGAGCGTCGGCACCTCGTCCTCGCCGCTCCGCCCGCGGGTGCTCAGGCAAAGCCCAGCGGACGCGAGGAGGCAGGTGCCGACGATGACGGGCACGTGCTTCCAGTCCTCGACGGCTCCCTTCAGACCGAGGCCGAGCGCGACGGTGGGCAGCGTACCCACCACCACCGCGAGGGCCATGCGCGCGTCGGCGCTCGTCCGGGCCTCGGCGTCGCCGAGGGCCTTCAGCGCCGCGCCGGCGAGCCGGAGCGCGTCTCGCCCGAAGAGCCCGAGGGTCGCCGCGAGCGTTCCCACGTGGAGCACGACCTCGAGGGAGAGCGGCGCGTCCCGAAGCCCGAAGAGGAGCGCGCCGAGGGCCACGTGCCCGCTCGACGAGACGGGGAGGAACTCGGTCAGTCCCTGGGCCGTGCCGAGGACGACGGCCTCGACCCACCCGAGCTCGCCGGCCGGGCTCACGAGGCCTCGGCGGGGACGCCGAGCTCCGCGCGGACGGCGTCGATCACGCTCTCGACCTCGGCGCGGATGCTCGTAAGATGCGCGTCGGTCCGCGCCTCGAAGCGCGTGACCAGCACCGGCTGGGTGTTCGACGCGCGCACGAGGCCCCAGGCGCCGTCGCCGAAGAGGATGCGCGCGCCGTCGACGTCGATGACGTCGTGGGTCTGCCGGAAGCGCTCGCGCACCTTCGTGACGACGTCGAACTTCACGGCGTCCGGGCAGTCGATGCGGAGCTCCGGGGTGGAGACCGTGACCGGCAGGTCCGCGAGGCGCGCGTGCAGCGGCGGGCCGCCGTCGCTGAGCAGCTCGACCAGGCGGAGGGCCACGTAGACGGCGTCGTCGAAGCCGAAGAAGCGGTCCGCGAAGAAGACGTGGCCGCTCATCTCCCCGGCGAGCAGCGCCCCCTCCTCCTTCATCTTCGCCTTGATGAGCGAGTGGCCGGTCTTCCAGAGCACGGGACGCCCGCCGTGCGCGGCGATGTCGTCGTAGAGGGTCTGGGAGCACTTCACCTCGCCGAGGATCGCCGCCCCCGGGCGTCGCGCGAGCAGATCGCGGCCGAGGAGGATGAGGAGCTCGTCGCCCCAGCGGATCCGGCCCGTCGCGTCGATCACTCCGATGCGGTCCCCGTCCCCGTCGAAGGCGACGCCGATGTCGAGGCCCTGCTCCTCGACGGTCCGCATGAGGAGCGCCAGGTCCTCCGGCTGGGTCGGGTCCGGGTGGTGCACGGGGAAGGTCCCGTCCATCTCGCAGAGCAGCGGCACGTGCTCGATGCCGAGCGCTTCGAAGGCTGCGACCGCCGTGGGCCCGGAGGCGCCGT
Source organism: Myxococcota bacterium (assembly GCA_038750805.1). Classification (GTDB taxonomy): domain Bacteria; phylum Myxococcota_A; class Polyangia; order Polyangiales; family Houyiibacteriaceae; genus CALCTH01. The sequence continues at coordinate 1,461 of JBCDGX010000687.1, read as the reverse complement.
TGCCGGCGTCGATGGCGATGCGCGGGGGCTTCGGTCCCATCTTCAGGTTGCCGCGGAGGAAGCCCAGGTAGGCGGGGAGGAGGTCGACCTCGCTCACCTTGCCGCCGCCGGGCAGGTCGAAATCGCTCTCCTCCATGAGGCGCTTCAGCGTCCGGATGTCGTCGCCGAAGAGCGACGCCTTCCCGGTCATCATCTTGAAGCCGTTCTCCGGCGGCGGGTTGTGGCTTCCCGTGACCTGAACGCCCCCGTCGAGGTCGAGGTGGTTCACGGCGAAGTACATCGCGGGCGTCGGCCCGACGCCGACGTCGACGACCTCGAGCCCGGCCTCGAGGAGCCCGCGGAGGAGCTCCTCGTGAAGCCGCGGCGAGCTGAGCCGGCAATCGCGACCGAGCGCGATGCGGCGATGCCCGGCCCGGGCCTGGAAGGTCCCGAGCGCGCGCCCGAGGGCGCGGGTGAAGTCGTCCGTGAGGTCCCGCTCGGCGACGCCGCGAATGTCGTACTCGCGGAAGACGTGCGGGTTCGGGATGGGGCCTTCGGTCACGCGGCCCTCCCTAGCACGGCCGGGCCAGACGCACAGCCGCAACGGAAAGAGGTGATGAACACGGCACGCTCCCGAGCGAGCTAGCGACCGTCCGCGGGGCGAAGCCGGACCGTGAGCTCCGCGCGCTTCTTGCCGTCGTCCCCGGCGATCCAATCGCTCGGCCCGACGACCACGCGCTCGGGGCGATGGTCCTCGGCGAAGACGAGCAGCTCGTGCGCCTCGTCCGCCGCGAGGTCGTCGATCTGCGCGCGCCCGAAGCCGACGAGCAGGTAAACCTTGGCCCCTGGCGGGTTCGTGATGACCCGGACGCGACCGAGCTCGCCCGTCGCCGCGCCCATCGCATCGCGGGGAAGCTGCGTCGGGCCGAGGTCGACGTCGGCCGCCTCGGTGGGACTGGTCTGCATCGCGAGCTCGTACTGCGGCACGCCGTTCGCGGGCGACCACTCGGCGTCGGCGGGCACCACCGACCGGGTCGCGCCCTGCCCTTCGGCAATGGCGACGAGCTCGTGAGCGCGGCCCACCGGGAGGTTCTCGGCGACGGCGGGACCGCGCCCGACGAAGAGGAGGATCTGCGCCCGCGCACTCTCGTCGGCGTCCGGGCCAGTGCCCTCGACGACGCGAAGCGCGAGGCTCCCGTAGCGCGCGTCCCGCTCGGCGAGCGCCTCGGCCCGCTCCCGGGCCTCGGCCTCCGCGGCGCGCCGCTCGAGCTCCGCGGGATCCGGGCGCTCGCTCTCGCCCACCAGGCCCGCGAGCACGTCGGGCCGGAGCACGGCGACGCCGATGCCCGCGAGCACGATCAGCCCGAGGAGACCGGCGACCAGGAGCCGGGACGCCCCGCTCCCACCGCCGGGCGCGTCCTCGAACTCGTCGAGCGCCGGGCCGCGCGCGCTTCGGGGAGCGGGGTCGGCCGCGACCGGCGG
>JBCDGX010000686.1:0-3548 GCA_038750805.1 Myxococcota bacterium | reverse complement strand
CGCGGGCGACGGGTGACGCCGCGCGTCGTAGCAGCCGTACCGGTTCACGATGCCTGCCCCTTCGCCGCGTGGCGCGCGGCGTCGACGGCGCGCTCGAGGCGCACGAGCGCCGCCTTCACCCGGTCGTCGGCCTGGTCGACGTCGACCAGGGCGCTTGCGAAGTCCACGGTGACGGGGCTTTGCACGGGCCACCCCGTCGGCCGGTGCGAGGTGATCGCGACCCGACGTGCCCGGTGGACGAGCTGCATCGCGGCAACGACGAGCGCGTCGACCTCGGCTTGAAAGGCCCCCTCGACGGAGGTGACACGGATGTCGAACCCGTCGTCCATGAGGACGCGGACCGTGACCGGCAGGGCCTCGCCTCGACGGGTGAGAGGCTCCACGAGGAGAAGCTCGAGGTGTCCGGGTAGGATCGCGTTCGTGCGTTCGGCGACCTCCAGGAGGTAGCGCTCGGCGGCGTCGCGTCGGTCGTTCGCGAGGCAGGTCCACGCCCCGCGGCGGGTGCCGTCGTTGGCGAGCCGGAAGACGCGCCACATGCGCGACACCTGGGCCTTGGGTTGCTCCGGCGGCTCCGTCGGACGGTCATGCACCGACGGGTCGGTGGGCGGTTGCTCGGTCATCGATCCTCCCCTCCGGCCTCGCGGGCCGGGAAACCTTCAGGGCGCGGGGGCCCGTACAGCAGCAGGCCCACGCCGAGGTTCGCGGCGAGGCTCCCGCCGGCGACGACGGCCCAACTCGCCGGAGCCAGATGGGGCACCCAGAGGAAGGCGAGCCCCAGACCGAAGAGCGTCGCGGCCACGGCGTAGGTGAAAGCCCGCGTCATGCCGCCTCCGGGGAGGTGGGCTCCTCCGACGCGTAGGAGGGGGCGTGCACGTGCCAATCAACCGGACGCCCGCGAGCCAGGTCTTCGGCCCGGTCCCAGTCGACGGTCCGAATGACGCCGCCCTCCCAGGCTCGCGTCATGGCCTCGATCTTCCCGGCGAGGCGGCGACCCGGATACCGGCGCCCGGCCTCGATGTAGGAGATCGTCGAAGCGATCACTCCGGTCCGCTCACCGAACTCGTCTTGGGTGAGCCCCAGGTCGAGGCGATACTGCCGGAGGCGCTGTCCAGGAGGCGACTTGTCCATGACCAAACCCTGACTTTCGTGCCATGGCACAAAGTCTGAGTCAAGGAACTCGTCGCCAAGATTCTGATCTAGGCGTAATCGTTACTGGAACCATGACTGGGACCGGTGACGAAGAGCTGTTGGCCTCCGAACGCTACGTGCAGCTCATCAAGGAGCTGAGGCGCGAGCACGAGGGCGAGTGGGGTTTCCAGACCAAGATGGCGCGGCGTCTCGGAATCTCCGCCGGCTACTTCAACAAGCTGCTTCACGGAGGCCGAACCGGCGTTGGCCTCGACACCATCGCGCGCGCCGCGGTCCGCATGCGGATACTCCCGCACTATTTCCTCGAGGCCGACGGGTCCTATCGAGACTTCGTCGTTGAGACCACCGGGGAGCTCGCGCGCCGCTCGCGACCACTAACCGAAACGGGTGGTTTTTCCGCGGATCTGGCTCGGTCGATCTGCGATGGGGTCGTCATCACAGCCAGGCGGAACCGTGCCGAGGCGGCCACCACGCCCGCGGCCAGCGGCGCCACCCTCCCGCCCGAGTTCCGCGGCGATGCCGTGGATGGGGTGCTCATGAAGATGGTGACCGCACTGCTTGCCGAGAGCGGGGGGATGGTGCTGGAGCCCCCTGGGATCGACGAGTGGCTCGGGTCGCCCGAGGCTACTGGCCTGACCAAGCGCGAGAAGTCGGTGGCGCGAGGACTCGGCTGGGTCGCGTCTCGCCTGGGCTACCTTCCGACGCCCTTCTTGTACTCGAATCTCGTGTCCGCCCTTCGCATGCTGCCCGAAGTTGATGACTCCGAGACGGAGTAACTTGCTCCCCGAATATTTCCTTGTCACATTCACCGTGTGCCTGGGGAGCCCGAGCGATACACCGAGGAGGAGGCGGTCCGCGCGCTCGAGCACGCGGCCGCTCACTCGTCGGTGCGTGACCTCGTCGCGGGGTTCCGGCGCGCGCTCCGGCTCGGTCGTGGGGAGGCGCCGCTCGTGCGGGTCACGGCCGAGCAGCGCGCGAAGGCAAACGCGAAGATGCGCCGCCGTAGGATGAGCGAATGACGAAGCGCAGGGGGACCGTTCGGCCGTACCACCGCGACCCGACCCGCTGGCTCTGGCGCGTGACCCTCGACGGCAAGGAAGAGTCCGGCGTCGTCGACTCCGAGGCCGAGGGCTGGGCGATGATCCAGGCCGTCGTCGATGCCTACGAGCTGCAGCTGAGCGCGCCGAGCGAGAAGCGGCTGCTCACCCTCGGGGTCTTCGGCGAGGCCTGGCTCGACGAGCGCGAGATCGCCCGCACGCACCGGGGCATCCACCAGTCCCGGAACCTCTGGAAGAACCACCTCGCGGCGGAGCCCCTCGCCGACATGCCGCTCCGGGCCATCACCCGGCAGCACATCCATAAGCACCTCGCGCTGCTGCTCCGCCGGAACGCGACGCGTTCGGACGGCCGCGGTGGTCGCGTGCTGCTGGACCGGAAGCTCTCGCACCAGACCGTAAAGCACGCGCTGAACCTCCTCCGGATGATGCTCCGAGACGCCGAGCGCGAAGGCCTCATCCGCGAGAGCCCGGCGGAGGGCGTGACCGTCCCGCGGAAGCCGACGGTCGTCGAAGAGGTGACGTGGCGCTGGCTCACGGTCGAAGAGATCGACGCCGTGCTCGCCGTCGACCACGGCGACCAGCGGACCACGGCCGAGCGGCGCGCGCTCTACGCGACCGCCATCTACGCCGGGCTCCGGAAGAGCGAGCTCCTCCGCCTCCGCTGGCACAACGTCGATCTCGAGGCCGGCGTGCTGAAGGTCCGCGGCGAGCTGAAGTCGCGGGCTGCCTTCCGCGACGTGCCGCTGCTTCCGCCCGCGCTCGAGGCGCTCATCGAATGGCGCGCCGAGTCGAAGCTGAAGGCGTCCCTCGAGGCGAAGCTCCGGGGCGTGACGCGGATGCCCGACTACGTGTGGCCCGGCTCCGACGGCGGGCCTCGGAAGACGCAGCACGTCTGGTGGTCCGACCGCCACCAGACCGGCAGGCCGCCCTCCCCCGGGACGCGCACGAAGGCGGGCATCCGCCCTGAGCTCCGCTTCCACGACCTGCGCCACACCTTCTGCAGCCACCTGGTGCAGGGGACGTGGGGCCCGCCGATGGACCTGCACCGGGTGATGCAGCTCGCCGGGCACTCGGAGATCGGCGTCACGCAGCGCTACGCGAAGCTCTCGCCGCACGGCGTCGCGGCCGACATGGCCCGGATGCGGGAGCGATGGGGCGAGAGCGAGACGGAACGCGGACGGAACGCCGGAACCGACAGCCGCGAAGACTCTCAATGATTACGGGCACCCCCGACACGATGCGAACGTGTGACCTTCAGCGTCGGAAGCCGCTGCTCTATCCAGCTGAGCTACGGGGGCAGGGGCGCGTGGTGTAGCACGCCGTCCAGGGATGTCCGGGGCG
>JBCDGX010000685.1:0-3555 GCA_038750805.1 Myxococcota bacterium | reverse complement strand
GGACCGGGACGAGCTGGCGCCTCGAACGGAGCCTCCAGCGGGCCGTTCCGAACCGGAACCAGCTCTTTGGTCAGCGGGTCGCGACCACGCGCCTCGGGGACCGGCTCTTCATTCAGCGTGTGGGCAACATCGCCGTCTATCGTCGCTCCGGCTCCACCTACACCCTCGAGACCGAGGTCGATCCCGTCGGCCGGGGCACGAGCGTCGGCGAAGGCCTCGCCGTGGACGAGAGCGGGCTCTGGCTGGCCGCTGGCGCCCCCGACTACAACGGGGAGGAGGCGTCCGCCGGCATCCTCGATACCTACCAGCGCCTCGGCTCGAGCTGGAGCCGGCAGGCGACCTTTCGCCGAGGCGGGGCCCGGGCAGACGATCGCCTCGGAGACGCCGTCGCCATCGACGGGACGGGCACGCGCGTGATCGTCGGGGCGGGCGAGGACTACGTCGCGGCCGGGTCGACCAGCAGGCGCGGCCGGGCCCGCGTCTATCGACGCGCGGCCACGGGGTGGGTGCCGGAGGTGGCCTTCTCCGATGGCGCGACGTTCAACACCGGTTTCGGCGAAGCCGTGGCCTTTGACGACGACGCGGATCGCGCCTTCGTCGGCGCCCGGGACGACCGCGTGCCCGGGCCGCCGAGCGTGGTCGGCGCGGGCCGCGTCTTCGTCTACCGGCGCACGGGCACGAGCTGGATCCGCGAGGCCTCCCTCGCGGCGACGGCGCCGGGAGCGAACGACAACTTCGGTACCTCCGTCGCCGCCAACCGCGACGGCGACCGCTTCGTGGCCGGCGCCCCCTTCGACGACACCGCTGCCGGCATGAACGCGGGAAGCGCGCGCGTCTTCCGCCGGACGGGGACGGCGTGGGTCCAGGAAGCCGAGATCCGCGCGATGGGGGCAGCGGCGGATCGACAGTTCGGACGTGCCGTCGCCATGAGTGACGACGGCGTGCGCGTGCTCGTCGGCGGTGGAGGAGGCTCCCGGGGCGGCGCGCAGGTCTTCGCCCGGAGCGGCACGACCTGGGTGCACGAGGCCACCTTCGACGGCAGCTCCACGACGGGCTCGAGCTTCGGAGCGGAGGTTGCGCTCTCTGGCGATGGCACCCGTGCCTTCGTCGGCGCGCCCCAGCGCTCGGGTGGGGGCGCGGTCTTCGAGTACCTTCGGACGGGCACGAGCTGGGTCTTCCAAGGAGAGATCCGGCCGCGAGGGTCGGCGCCGGCGAACGAGTTCGGGGACGCGCTCGCGACGGACCGGACCGGGAGCCGACTCCTCGCCGGGAACGACCCGAGGCTCTCGCAGGCCGTGCGCCTCTACGTCCGGACGGGAACGACGTGGCGCATCTCGGGCACGCTCGACGATCCGGACGCGGAGGTGGGCGAAGAGCTCGGCTTCGACGTGGCGCTGAGCGGTGACGGCGCCCGGGCGATCCTCGGCAACCCGGGCTCGGACAGGCTGGGCACGGACGCCGGCGAGGCGGTGGTCTTCACCCTGGATGACGAGCTCGGGAGCGCGTGCACGACCAACGCGGACTGCCCCATGACGGGCGCGAGCACGTGCGTCGACGGCGTGTGCTGCGAGGCGGCGTGCAGCGGGCAATGCGAAGCCTGCGACGTCCCCGGGAGCGAGGGGCTGTGCACGGCGGTGGAGGGCGCCCCGCGCGGGACGCGCACGAGCTGTACCGGGAGCGGCGCGTGCGCCGGGACCTGCGACGGGACGAACCGTATGGCGTGCACCTTCCCGGGCACCGGCGTGCTCTGCCGGGACGCGCGCTGCAGCGGAACCGGCGAGTTCCCCGCGCGCTTCTGCAGTGGAGCCGGCACGTGCGTGTCCACGCCCTCGGTCGCGTGCGGTGACTTCATCTGTGCCGGCCGTGAGTGCGTCGACGTGTGCGCGCGGAACCTCGACTGCGTCGGCGACAACAGGTGCATCGACGGCGCCTGCGTGCCCCCGCTCGCCGATGGCGAGGCCTGCATCGACCGCGGGGAGTGCGCGAGCGGCTTCTGCACCGACGGCGTGTGCTGTGCGAGCGCCTGCGGCGACCAGTGCGAGGCGTGCGCCGAGGCCGGCATGGAGGGGACCTGCGTCGCCGTCACCGGCATTCCGCGGAGCCTGAGGGCCGATTGCGGCGGCGGCGCGGGGCTCTGCGGCCTGGCATGCGACGGCATCGTCCGCGACCGCTGCGTCGTGCCGGGGTCGACGGTCGTATGCCGCCCGGCGAGCTGCGCGGGCGGCGTCGCGACCTTCGAGGCGGCCTGCGACGGAGCCGGGAGCTGCCCCGCGCTCGCGACCGCGGATTGCGCGCCCTTCGATTGCGACGCCGAGGGGGTGGCCTGCGCCACGACCTGCGACGACGACCGGGCCTGCGCGCTCGGCAACTTCTGCGACGTGGACGTCTGCGTTCCCCTGCGGGACCTGGGCGTGGCCTGCACGCGGGCGGGCGAGTGCGCGAGCGGGAGCTGCGTCGACGGCGTGTGCTGCGACGGGGTCTGCGGCGGCCAGTGCGAGGGCTGCGCGGAGGCCGGTTCGCTCGGGACCTGCGTCGCGGTCACCGGCGATCCCGTGGGCGGCCGCGCGCCCTGCGAAACCGACGGCGGCATCTGTGGCGGCACGTGCAACGGCGCGCGCCGGGACGCGTGCACCTTCCCAGGCTCGGCCGTGCGCTGCCGCGAGGCCATCTGCGAGGACGGGGTCGTGACGCTCTCGGCGGGCTGCAGTGCGGGGCGCTGTCCGGAGCCGATGACCATGGAGTGTGCGCCCTTCGTCTGCGGCGAGCGCTCGTGCCTCGGCGGCTGCCGGGACGACGACGAGTGCGTGGGCGACACCTTCTGCGCGGACGGCGTCTGCGCGCCGCTCCGGAACATCGGCGTGAGTTGCGGCCGTGATGCCGAGTGCAACACGGGCCTTTGCGTCGACGGCGTGTGCTGCACCTCGGCCTGCGAGGGCCAGTGCGAGGCCTGCGACGTCAGCGGCTTCCGGGGCGTCTGCGCCACGGTCCCCTCGGGCCCGCCGCGGGGCGGGCGGCCGGCGTGTACCACCGACGGCACGGAGTGCGGAGGCTTCTGCGGCGGCACCTCGCGCACCGAGTGCGTCTTCCCGGGCGAAGCGTCGCGCTGCGGCGTGGCGAGCTGCTTCGATGGTGCGGCCCAGCCGCGCGGAAGCTGCGACGCCGCGGGCCGGTGCATCACGACGGGGCCCGAGAGCTGCGGCGACTTTGCGTGCCGGGACGGTGCTTGCATCACCCGCTGCGTCGGGCGCGCCGACTGCGCCGACGGGAACGTCTGTGCGAGCGGCGAGTGCGTGAGCTTCGTGCTCGACGATATGGGGTTCACGGACGCCGTCGACCTGCCGCCCGGCGACGGGTGCGGAGCGGCGGGCGGAGGCGCTGGCGCCTGGCTCGTCCTCGCCTGGCTCTGGCGCCGCCGCCGGGCGTAGCCGGTTGCGCCGGGCGCCGCGCCCGGCCGGGCGCCAAAGCGTCGTGCGGGAAAGCGCCTGAAATCGACGCTCCGGCCGCGACCGGGTTTCCTGACGCCATGAGGGAAGACGATGCAACGGCAGGAAGGTG
>JBCDGX010000684.1:0-3558 GCA_038750805.1 Myxococcota bacterium | reverse complement strand
GGGCGTCCGCGGACTCGCCCACGCCGAGGAGCTCGAGGGCCGCGTCGTCCGCCTCGCGCTCGAGCACGAAGAGCGCGGCGCCTTCACCGATGTTGATGCCCTTCCGGTCCGCGCTGAAGGGCCGGCAGGGGTCCGAGTCGAGCACGCCAAGGCTCCGGAAGCCGCGCACGGTCATGCGGCAGAGGCTGTCGACGCCGCCCACGATCGCCGCGTCGAGGCGGCCCGTCGCAATCCAGCGCTGCGCGGTTCCGAAGACCTTCCCGCTCGAGGAGCACGCGGTGCTGATGGTGAGCGCCGGGCCCTCCGCGCCGATGAGCCCCGCCATGAGCGTCGCGAGCGCATTGAAGTCGTGCTGGGTGTGGAAGCCGTAATCGGCCGGTAGCGCGCCCGCGTCGTGCCAGCCCTGGTAGCCGCGCTCCGTCGCCTCGAGACCGCCGGTGCTCGTGCCGAGGAAGACGCCGACGCGATGCGCGCCCCAGCGAGCGACGGCCGCATCGGCAGCCTCGCGCACCTCGTCCAGGGCGAGGAGGCCGAGGCGCGCATGGTGGCAATCGTAGGTCTCGAAGGGCGTGGGGACGGGCGCGAGGCGCGTCCGGTCGATGCGGCCCACGACCGTCTCGAAGGGCACGCGCGGGTCCTCGATGGGCCGGAGCCCGCTCGTACCGGCGTCGAGGTTGGCGAGGAGCTCGGCCGTCGTCGCGCCGAGGCCGCCCACCGCGGAGAAGGCGCGGATGGGGATCGGAAGCGCCGGGCTCATGCGCTCGCCTCGGCCCCCTGGAGCAGCGGCTCGGGGTCCCAGCGCCGGCGGCCGGCGAGGAGCATGCGCTGGAAGTCATTGTCCTCGCGCCAGACGTCGCCGGCGAGGATCGACACGAGCCCCGCACGCACCTTCGGCTCCGGCGAGGGGTGGAGGAGGAAGCTCCGGGCGAGGCCCGTCGAGTAGAAGCCCTTCACGATGGAGCCGAAGACCCGGTAGGCGTCGCGCCTGCGCGACGAGGGCCCGGTCATGAGCGCCGCGTCGCCCTCTTCGCCACGCGCGAGCGCTTCGCCGAGCGCGTCGGATGCGAGCTCCGCGCCGAGCATCGCGAGGGACACGCCGGACGAGAAGACCGGGTCGAGGAAGGCCGAGGCGTCGCCGATGCAGGCGTAGCGCGCGCCGTAGGGCTTCTTGTTCAGGTAGGCGAAGTGGCGGATCAGCCGAGGCTCCGTGCGCGTCGCGCCGCGGGTGAGCTCCGCGAGGAGCGGCGAGCCTTCGATGACCTCCTCGAGCACGTCGAGGCCTGCGCCGCGGCGGCGGGTGACGGCGCCCACGCTCAGCGCACCGCCGCTCAGCGGGATGAGCCAGGCCCAGGCATCGTCGAGGAGGAGGACCTTGATGTTCCCGCGCTCCTCGAGGGCGGCGCGGGCCTCCGGGCCGAGGCCCTCGTAGCGCGTGTAGGCGGCGACGACGCCGACGCCGCGGATCGGCTCGAGGGAGCGCCCCTTGCGGCCGAGGAAGGCGTCCTGGCCCGTCGCGTCGAGGAGGTAGCGCGCGCCGTGCACCTCGCCGTCCTCGCTCTCCACGCGCACGCCCGCGTCGTCGATCTCGACCTTCGTCGCCCGGCAGCCGAAGCGGACGTCGGCGCCGTGGCCGATGGCGAGGTTCGCCAGGGCCAGGTCGAACTGCGCGCGGTCGACCTGATAGGCGTAGGTCGGCGTGCCGGGGAGCGCGGTGTCGAAGGGGTGCTCGGCCCACTCGCCGGTGCGCTCGTCGTAGAACTCGGCGCCGGCCTTCCGGAGGAACGCGCCGTGCGCGCCGGCGTCGAGGCCGAGGCGCTCGAAGATCGGCAGGTCGCAGGGCAAGAGCGACTCGCCGATGTGGAAGCGCGGGAAGAGCGCGCGCTCGAGCACGCGTACTCGGAGCCCCTGCCGCGCCAGGAGGTTCGCGGCGGTGCTGCCCGCGGGGCCCGCGCCGAGCACGAGCACGTCCGTGGGGTTCGAGGGGTCACGAAGGGTCGACGGCATCTCAAACGCTCCGGCGGAGCACCAACGACGTGTTGATGCCTCCAAAGGCAAAGTTGTGGGTGGCGACGAGCTCGAGGGTGGCGTCCCGGGGCTCGCGGACGTGGTCGAGACCGGCGCAGCGCGGGTCGACCTCCTCGAGGTTCCGCGTCGGCGCCACGAAGCCCTCGCGCATCATGCCGAGGCAGAAGGCGAGCTCCATGGTGCCGCAGGCGCCGAGCGTGTGGCCCGTGTGGCCCTTGGTGGAGGAGACCGGCGTCTTCGAGCCGAAGACCTCCTGGGTGGCGCGGCTCTCGGCGACGTCGCCGACGATGGTCGCGGGCGCGTGGGCGTTCACGTAGTCCACGTCGTCGGCGCTGACGCCCGCGTCCCGGAGGCCGAGGCGCATCGCCTGGGCCATGCCCTCGTGGGAGGGCGCGGTCACGTGCGAGCCGTCGCAGTTGGTGCCGTAGCCGAGCACCTCGCCGAGGATCGGCGCCCCGCGCTGGCGCGCGTGCTCGAGGGACTCGAGGACGACGGTGGCGGCGCCCTCGGCGACGACGATGCCGTCGCGCTCACGGTCGAAGGGGCGCGGGCTGCGGTCGGGCTCGCCGTTGAACTCGACGCTGGTGGCCGAGAAGATGTCGAAGACGCCCGCGGGGACCCAATGGAGCTCCTCGGCGCCGCCGCAGATCATCACGTCCTGGGCGCCGCTCCGGATGGCCTCGACGCCGGCGCCGACGGCCTGGCTCCCGCTCACGCAGGCGGCGCTCGTCGAGAGCACGCGGCCCTGGATGCCGAAGAGGCCCGCGAGGTTGGCCGAGGTCGTGTGGCTCATGAAGCGGAGGAAGGAGCTCGAGGGCACGCCGGCGAGGCTGTCGTGCACGAGCACCTTCTTGCAGAAGCGCTCGAGCTCCAGGGAGGAGCCGTGCGTGGAGCCGTAGGCGAGGCCTACCTCCGGGCGGCGCCAGGCGTCCTCCTCGAGGCCCGCGTCGGCGAGGGCCTCTTCGGTGGCGTGCGCGGCCAGGAGAGAGACGCGACCCATCGAGCGCGTCCGCTGGCGGGGCCAGCGTCCCTTCAGCTCGATGCCGCGGACCGGTCCGGAGAGCCGGGTCTCGAGGTGCTCGATGCTCGAGAACGCCTCGGTTCGCTCGATGCCGTGGCGGCCCTCCTTGAGCGCCGTGCACGCGTCGTCGAGCGTGTGCCCGATGGGTGTCGCCAGCCCGAGGCCCGTGACGACGACGCGACGCCGGCCTCCCGCCGCATGTTCGACGCTCCCCATGGTGTGAGACGACGGTCTGTCCCTTGCTTGGGCTGAAATCAAGCGGAGGTGGGGCCGTCCGCTGTCGTTCGACATCAGCTCGTTCAAACCTCGACGGAGCTTTACCATGCCACGGGCCTCGAGTGCCCATGGATTGGGGTAAATGCGCGCTTCGTCTAGTACCCCGCCACAGGGGTCTTGATCGATTGGGGCAGGCTTATCGCAGCACCGGCAGGTCGTCGGGGGCGACCAACAGCTCGATGCTTCGTGACTTGCGAGGAGTTCGGTGGATGAGCCCCTTGCTGTGGAGCTGCTTG
>JBCDGX010000683.1:0-3562 GCA_038750805.1 Myxococcota bacterium | reverse complement strand
GCGAGCCCGGAGTAGCCCGGCGGATCGTCGGCGGAGCCCGCGCGGTACAGGACGTAGGCCGCCACGAAGGGCGCGCCGTTGGCCTGGAGCACGACGTCGAGGCCGTTCTCGAGCTGAAACCGCTCGACGGGGCCATAGTCGGCCCGGGCAGGGGCGACGATTCCGAGCAGAACGGCCGCGAAGACGCACGCACGCATGGGGCGAACGTAGCTCGCTCGTTCCAGTGACCGACATGACGGGCGATTACGCCGCCCGCTGCGGCCCGCGCCTCAGCTTCGGCGAGCGTCGAGCCAGGCCCGCGACTCGTCCGTGAGCGGCGTCCTCCAGGCGGCGAGGCGGGCGAGGTGGCGCTCGCGGACCCACGCGCGAAGGCGCTCGGCATCCGCCTCCGGGTCCACGACCGGCGTGGGCTCGCCCAGCTCGAGCACGGCCTCCACGCGCGGCTCGCGCATCATCCGGCTCAGCGTGCCGACGAAGGTGTCGTCGTCGATGAAGGCGGCGGGGCGGAGCGGCCGGTAGCTGATCGCCACGGGCTGCACGGGGATGCCCCGCTCGGCGGCGATGGTGAAGGTCCCCCAGCGCCAGGGCTTGGTCTCCTCGAGGGAGGTGGTGCCGGCGGGGAAGACCATGATGGTCCGGCGCTCCTCTTCGACGGTACGCGCGATGGCTTCCGCCGCCGCGCGCCGGGACTCGGCGCGGCCCCGCTCGACGAGCACGGTGCCCACGGCGATCACGGCCTTGCCGAAGATCGGCCAGCGCCCGACCTCGGCCTTCGCGACGAAGCCCACGGAGGCCTCGGCCATGACCACGGGGATGTCGACGACGCTCACGTGGTTGCCGACGAGGATGCTCGGCGCATCGTGAAAGGGCGCTCCCACACAGCGCACGTCGACGTTGACCTGGGCCAGCATGCGCTGGGCCCAGACGATCTTCCGGGCCTCGGTCCGCTCCCGCTCGCCCGGCTTGCCCGCGTAGGCGTGCACGGCCCGCGTGCCCGCGAGGGTCTCCCCGACGATGCGCGCGAAGCGCAGCGGCACGCCGAACCACGAGGGGCGGCGCCGGACGACCAGGGGGGAAGCGCTCATGGCTCCCTCGCATAGCAGGCTGCCAAGAAGGGGCCGACGGACGGTGCCAGATGTCCAAGACAGAAGTCGCGAGCGTATCCGCGAGGATTTCGGTTCGAGGTTGCGCGGCGACGCGACGAGTCGATGCGGGGCATCGGCGAGGAGGGGCGCGCGTGACCTCGGGCCGAAGGACCGCGGAGACGTTCGTTACTTCTGTCGCGGACGTTTAGGCCGCGGCCATTCGCGCGGCGAGCTCGTCGCCGAGCGCCATGCCCTCGTCGACGATGTCCGCGACCTTGTCGCTGCCGATGCCGAAGGACGACTTGGCCGTCTCGACGAGCACCTCGCGCTCGGAGCCGGGATCGCCCTCGCCGAGGCTCGCGACGAGGCGCACCGAGGTCGGCACCTCGCCCGCGTCGATGGTGTGGTGGTCGCCGAGCGCCGCGACGAGCCCCGGCGGGAAGCCCCACTTCTCACCCACGGAGCCACCGATGGTGGCGTGGTCGAAGCCGAGCTGGTCGAGCTCGCGCTTGGCGAGGTCCCCGCCGTCATGGCGCCAGGCCTCGAGCAACTTCGCGTAGCTCTCGCCGTGCACCTGGGCGAGGAGGGGAACGGCCATGTCCTGGAGGAGCGAGGCGGTGAAGGCCTCGGCCTTCCGCCCCGGCTCGAGCACCTCCGCGAGGCGCTTGGCCGTCGTCGCGCGGCGCGCGCTGGCGCGCCAGAAGCGGCTGCTGTCGAAGCTCGGCGTGGGCTGATCCGGGAGGAGCCGGGGCACGGCCACGCTGAGCACGAGGGCCTCGACCTCGCCCCGGCCGAGGAGCGCCACGGCATGCCCGACGTCCCGCACGGGGTGCCGAAGCGCGTAGGCCGTGGAGCCGGCGACGCTGAGCACGCGGGCGCAGAGCCCCGGGTCCGCGGCGAGGCGGTCGGCGATCTCGCTCATGGTCAGGCACGGGTCCCGGAGCGCGGCGAGGGCGTCGAGGACCGTTCCCGGGAACGAGGGCAGCTCGAACTCCCCGAGCGCCGCTTTCATCTGCGCTTTCGCGCGCTTTCGCCCTAGCCAGCCCATCGTCAAGCCTACTCCGCTCGTCGCGCCATCTTGTTCGTGAAGATGCTCAGGAGACCTCCGAGCAGCAGGTACCCCACGGTCACCTCGAGCATCACGAGGGCCTGCCCGGCCTCCGTGGCCGGCGTGATCTCCCCGAAACCCAACGTCGTGAGGGTGACGAGGCTGAAGTAGTAGGGCGCGAGGCCGGTCTCGTGGGCGTAGTCCATGGGCATGCCCGCGAAGACGTGGCCGAAGGCCGTGACGATGAGCGCGACGAGCAGGGACCAGCGCGTCAGGCTCCGCCCGCAATCGCTGCTGAGCCACCAGAGCGTGTAGATCACGCGGTGCAGGCGGCTCTGCTCGCGGAACTCGTGGAGGTAGTTCTCGTCGAGGATGCTCCGGCGGAGGAGATAGGCGCCCGAGAAGTCCACGTCGCGCACGTCCGCGCCGAGGAAGCTGGCCTTGCGGAAGCCCTTCAGCCCTCGCAGCCGCGCGCCCCGCAGGTTCGCCTCGACGAAGCGGGCGTCGTCCACGTCCGCGCCCACCAGGTCTGCGTCGCGTAGCGACGTGCGCGTGAGCTCGGCCCCCACGAGCCGGGCGCCGCCGAGCGTGGCCTCGGCGAGGTCCGCGCCGCGAAGGTCCGCCCCCTCGAGGTCCGCCTGGACGAGGCTCGCGTGCACCGCCCGGAGGCCGAAGGCCCGAACGCCCGCGAGGCGGGCGCGCCCGAAGCCGGCGCGCGTGGCGCTGGCGCCCTCGAGGATCGCGCCCTCGAGGTTCGCCCCGAGGAGCTCGGCCTCGTCGAGGACGGCCTCCCGGAGGTCCGCACCGCGAAGGTCCGCGTGCACGAAGCGGGCGCCGCGGAGATCGGCCCCGGCGAGGTTGGCGTCCCGGAGGTCGGCCCCGCTGAAGTCCCGCTCCGCGAGCTGCGCCCGGGCGAGCTCGGCGCCTCGCAGGGACGCGCGGGCATCCGGCTGCGCGGCCGCGGCGAGAGCCGTCCGCAGGTCGGCCTCGGCCTCGGGATGCAGGGAGAGCACCCGGGCAGAAACGGCGGCCGGGCCAACGGCCTGAACGACGCCGCGGGCCCCACCGCGGCGACCCGGGGCGGACTCAGCGGTTCTCGAAGGGCGAGGGGTAGAGCCCGAAGTTCAGCGTGGTCCGGGCGATCTCGCGCTGCCGCGGGGTCTCGAAGGCCTCGTCGAGGCGCACGCTGAGCGTCTGCGCGAGGCGCCAGAGCACCTTCACCCCCACGACGTGGTTCTGCTGCACGACGGCGTGGAAGGCCTGGCGCGGGAGGCGCAGGAGCCGGCAGGTCCCGCGCGCGCGCACCGTGGCGCTCCGGGGGCGCTGGTTGAGCAGGGCCATCTCCCCGAAATGGGCGCCGGCCTCGAGGGTCGCGACGTGCACGCCGTCACGCTCCACGTCGACCTCGCCCTCGACGATGACGAAGAGG
>JBCDGX010000682.1:0-3573 GCA_038750805.1 Myxococcota bacterium | reverse complement strand
TCGAGGCCGGCCTCGAGAACCTCGTGCGCCTCGCGGCGCAATACGACGACGAGGAGGCCGACGCCCGGGCGGCGCGCTTCGCCTCCACGCTCGCGCCGACGCTCCAGGAGTCGCTTCGCATCGCGCTCGGGCAGGCCACGGCGCGGAGCCGGGCGGCGGCCATCAACGCCGTCGAGGGCTGCGGGCGCTCGCTCGCGCTCCGGCTCTGGGGTCCCATGCTCGCGACCCGGCCCGACGGCGATCCGATCCAGGAGCCGGACCTCACGGAGACCTTCGCGCTCCTCGCGCGCACGCCGGCGGAGCTCCTCGATCTGGTGGCCGAGCATCGGCGCACGCTCCGGCAGCAGGCCGGCGTCGGCGCCGAGGCCGAAGCCGCCTTCGCGGCGCGGGAGAGCGCCAACCTCGAGGTGGCCCTCGAGGTGCTCGCGCTGAAGCTCGGCGGCTACGCCCTCGACGCCATCGGCGAGGAGGCGGAGCTCGGTCCCGGCCGGGGCCAGCTCGCCCACGACACCTGCCTCTGGCTCCGGAAGCTCGAGGGGCTCACGGACGGGAGCCGCGAGCTCCCCCGCCGCCTGCGGAGCGCGCTCAGCGCCCTCTTCTGGCGCCTCGTCGACTCGACGCGCGGCACGAGCCTCGGCGAGGTCGACGACGTGGCCTGGCTCGGGCCCTTCGCCGCCTGGTGGGCGCTCGTCATCGACCGGCCCGCCGTGCTCCAGCAGCTCGCGACGGCGCTCCCGATGATCGCCGACGGCGCGCTCGAGACCTGCTGCACGCTCGCGGACGCGACGCGCGACGCCATCGAGGGCGCAGCGGCGGACGGGGCGTGGCGCGACGTCGTGAGCGAGAAGCTCGAGGCGCTCCACGCGGACGGGACCGAGCTCGCCGTCGCCCTCGCGCACCTCGGTCAGGCCCTCGAGGACTTCGGGGCCGTGAAGGGCGGGACGCCGCAGCTCGAGGCCTTCGCGCTCGGGCTCGTCCTCGCCGCCGAGCGCCTCCAGGCGGCCCTCGCCGACCCCGTTCGCGGGCTCCGGCCGGCGGCCGACGCACCCATGGACGACTCCCTCGGGCAGCGGACGCAGGAGAACGCGCCCCGGACGGCCGCGATGATCACCCGCGCCATCCGGACCCGGGAGGTCGCGCGCCTCGAGGTCTGGCTGGCCTCCGTGGGCCCGACGGTCGCCGGGCTCGTCGAGCCGGCCATCGAGGCGGCGATCCAGCGCACGCCTCCGCCGCCGCCCATCCCCAAGAAGGCCCAGCCGAAGCAGATCGTCGGCTACGAGCTCGTGAAGCCCCTCGGCGAGGGCGGCGTGGGCAGCGTCTTCCTGGTTCGGAAGCCCGGCGCCGACCGCATGTTCGTCCTGAAGATCCCGAAGGCCGACGCCCTCGAGAGCGCCACGGACACGGAGCGGGAGGCCATCCTCGCGAGCTTCGTCGACGAGGCGAAGGCGCTGGCGGGCCTCTACCACCCGAACGTCGCGAACATCATCGACCGGGGCGTCGATGGGCAGGTGCCCTACCTGGTCCTCGAGTACCTCATCGGCGCGGACCTCAAGGACTATTCGCGCGCCAAGCCCATGAGCCTCTTCGAGCTCCGGAAGAGCGTCGAAGAGACCTGCGC
Source organism: Myxococcota bacterium (assembly GCA_038750805.1). Classification (GTDB taxonomy): domain Bacteria; phylum Myxococcota_A; class Polyangia; order Polyangiales; family Houyiibacteriaceae; genus CALCTH01. The sequence continues at coordinate 1,955 of JBCDGX010000682.1, read as the reverse complement.
GGGCCTGAGCGCGCTCCACAACGCGGGCCTCGTGCACCGCGACATCAAGCCGGCGAACCTCTACCTCCGGCTCCCGCTGGCCGGCGGCGTGCGCTTCGACCCGGAGAAGCACCGGAACCCGGCGCACACGACGCCCCTCGCGACGGTGATCATCGACTTCGGCATGGTCCGCGCCCAGAAGGTCGCCGCGGAGGTCGGCGGCCGCTTCGTGGCGGGGACCGCGGGCTACATCGCCCCGGAGCAGGTCCTCGACCCCGTCGAGCTCGACGGCCGCGCGGACGTCTACTCGCTGGCCGGCACGGTCGTGAACGTGACGAGCGGCCGCACCTTCTTCGACGACATCGACAACCAGCGCGAGCGCATCCTCGCCCACATGCGCGAGAACCCCCTCGACCGGCTCACGGACGTCATGAAGGCCTACCCGGCCGGCCTCGTGAAGCTGCTCCGCGCCGCCACGGCGACCAGCTTCGAAGACCGCCCGACGCCCCTCGAGTTCAGCCGAGCCTACGCGGACGTGCTCTGAAGCTCAGCGCTGAAGGTGCCGCCGGACCGCCGCGACCAGGGCGAGCGGCTCCACGGGCTTGAGCACGAAGCCGTCGACGCCGAGCTTCGAGAGCACCTGCCAGTCCGCGGCGCCGCCCTCCCCGGTCAGCGCCAGGAGCGGCACGCGGCGCTCGCCGCCGACGAGCGTCGCCGCGAGCTCGAAGCCGGACATGCCGGGCATGCGGAGGTCGAAGATGACGAGGTCGTAGGTGCCCCGCTCGTAGCGCCGGAAGGCCTCCTCGCCGTCCCGGGCCTGGTCGAGCTCCACCTCCGGGAGCTCCGCCGTGAGCACGGCCGCGACGAAGTTCCGAAAGTCCGGATCGTCGTCGACGTGGAGGACTCGACGGGACTTTCGCCGCGTCGCCGGGAGAGCGCGCCGCGCCTTGGCGAGCTCCTCGCGGAGCACGCGCGCCTTCGCCGGCCGGTCCATCGGGTCCTTTGCCAGGAAGGGCAGCACGGCCGCGTCGAAGCGCGTCGCGAGCTCCGGCCGCCGGGACCCGAGCGAGGGCGGGTCCTTGTAGAGGTGCTGCATGTAGATGCGCTCGGCGTCCGGCGCGTCGAAGGGCACGTCCCCGGTGAGCAGCTCGAAGGCGATGCAGCCGAGCGCATAGAGGTCCGCCGCCGGCCCGAGCCCGTCGTCGAGGCCCTCGTCCTCGGCCGTGATGCGCTCGGGCGCCAGATACGCCGCCGTGCCGAGCCCCTCGTCGCCGCCGCGGCTGCCCCGCGTGGCCAGACCGAAGTCCGAGACGGCCACCCGGAAGGAGGCCGCGAAGAGGATGTTCGCCGGCTTCAGATCGCCGTGCACCACGCCGGCCGCGTGGATCGCGTCCACGCCCTGAGCCACTGCGTCGAGGAGGCCGAGCGCCTCGTCCACGGCGAAGCCCTGCTGCCCCGTGCGCGCGAGGCGCTCCTCGAGCGTCTCCCCCTCCATCAGCTCCATCACGATGAAGGGCTGACCGAGGTAGCGGCCGAAGCTGAAGATCTGCACGACGTGCGGATGGCGCACGCGCGCCATGGCCCGGGCCTCGGCGAGGAAACGGTAGGCGTTCGCCTCGTCGCGGACGAGCTCCGGGTGGATGAGCTTCACCGCGACCTCCCGGTCGAGGCTCTCGTCGATGGCCTTGTAGACGACGCCCATGCCTCCGGCCCCGAGCCGCGAGAGGATGCGGAGCTCGGGCTGCAGGCGGGCGCCCGCCATCAGGCTCGGCCGATCCCGCGCCATCGCCGGGGAGACTACACCGGGCCGGCGCGAGCGCCGCTTTCCGTCGCAGGGCGCGCCGGCGAGCGCCGATCGGGAGGGCATGCCGACGCCCGCTTTCCCGAACGCGGTGGGGAGGCCTAGCTGGTTGTTGATCTTCTCCGCGGGCACGCCGCCGCGGCGGCGCACGGCCCTAGCGCGCCATCCCCTCGCC
>JBCDGX010000681.1:0-3585 GCA_038750805.1 Myxococcota bacterium | reverse complement strand
TGTGCGGTTCATTGCCTATGATTTACTGGAACATGCCACTCACGACATTCGCGCAAAGCCGCTGCGAGATCGCAAAGCTCTGCTCCGGGAGCTGATGACATCCCCTACGCGCTCCGGGACGTGACGGGGACGGTGGAGAGCGTCCCGCTGATCACCGCCAGCATCCTCTCGAAGAAGCTGGCCGAGGGCATCGATGGCCTCGTGCTCGACGTGAAGGTCGGCCGTGGCGCCTTCATGAAGTCCCTCGAGGACGCGCGCGAGCTCGCCCGCTCGCTGGTCCGGACCGGACGCCGCGCCGGCGTCGCCGTGACCGCCGTGCTCACGGACATGGAGGCGCCGCTCGGCCACGCCGTGGGCAACGCCCTCGAGACGGCCGAGGCGCTCCGGGTGCTCCACGGGGAAGGCCCCGAGGATCTCCGCGAGCTCACCCTCGTCCTCGGCGCCGAGATGCTCCGGCTCGGCGGCGAGCGCTCGAAGGCGAACGCGCGGCGACGCCTCGAGGCGGCCATCGCGGACGGGAGCGCGCTCCAGAAGATGGAGGCCATCGTCGCGGCGCAGGGCGGCGATGCGCGGGTCGTGGCGGAGCCCGATCGGCTCGCGATCGCGAAGCGGAGCGTCGTCGTCGCGGCCCCGACGCACGGCACGGTCATGAGCGTCGACGCGCTCGCGATCGGGCTCGCCGGCGTGGCCCTCGGCGCGGGCCGGACGCGCTCGGACCAGGAGGTCGATCCCGCCGTGGGGATCACGGTGCACGCGAAGCCCGGCGACGCGGTCGCCAAGGGGAGCCCGCTCGCGACCCTTCACGTGCATCGAGCGCGGGCCGGCGCAGAGGTCGCGTCCCGCGTCGCCGGAGCCTTCCGCATCGGACGACGGGCGCCCGCCCCGCGGCCGCTGGTGCTCGAGACCATTCGTCGGTAGACACGATCTCGCCCCACGGCCCCAAGGACACCATGCCTCGTCTTTCAGCGCTGCTCCTCACCCTCGGCCTCGCGGCCGCCCTTCCCGCCTGCAAGTCCGCCTCGGCGGCCGGCGACGACTCGCCCGCGGCGAGCGACGAGCCCACCGAAGAGACCTACACGAGCGGCGACGAAGACCCGCCGGACGACGGCATCGACGACCCCATGTGAGCAAGGGGCCGCGGCGCAGCGCGCCCACGCGACTCAGAAGTACGCCAGGACGGCGGTCACGTTGTCGCGTCCCCCAGCCTGTTTCGCCGCGGCCACGAGGCTGTCGACGCAGGGGGCCACGAGGTCGGGGCTGACGACGTGCAGGAGCCGGCCGGCGATCTCCTTGTCGTCGACCTCCCCGTAGAGCCCGTCCGTGCACAGGAGCAGCCGGTCCCCACGCTGGAGCTCGAGCTGGTGCATCTCGACCTCGAGCTCCTCCTGGGACGAGGTCACGGCGTTCGTGAGCACGCTGGCGAAGCGCGAGTGCCGCGCCTCCTCCTCGGTCATCACGTTCTGGCGGATCATCGTCTCCGCGAGGTTGTGGTCGCGCGTCAGCTTCACCATCTCGCTGCCGCGGTGGAGATAGGCCCGGCTGTCGCCGACGTGCACGAGATAGAGGAGCGGCCAGGCGACGTAGCCGAGCGTCAGCGTGCTCCCCATATCGCGTTCGAAGCCCTTCCGGCGCGCGACGTCCTGCATGCGGCGCTTCGAGCGCAGCACGGCCTCGCGGAGGCCGTCCGAGAGGCTTCGCCCGTCCTGGTCCGAGGCCGCGCGAAGCCAGGGCATCATCGTCGAGGCGTAGTTGAGCATCGCGTCGACGACGACGGCGCTGGCCACCTCGCCGCCCTGCTGCCCGCCCATGCCGTCCGCGACCATCATCAGCCGGCCCGTGCCGCCGTCGCTCTCGCGCCGCCCGTCGTTGTCCGGGAGGCCGCACTGCTCGACGAGGATCGAGCGCTCGAGCGTCGCGACGACGAACTGATCCTCGTTGTTCTCGCGCACGCACCCGGTGTCCGTACGCCCGACGATGGTGGCGTGTCGCGCGACGTCGACGAGCGGCATGGGCTCGAGGTCACCGGGCCGGCGAAGGAACTCGAGCGTCTTCTTCGTCAAAGCCGTTCCCCCATGGGGCGACGATACCTCAGACGACGCGGCTCGGGGACGGACGACGAACGCCCCGGCGGGATCGGTTCATGGGAGTCCAGTGGACTCGGAACCGCCACCGGGGGCGCATCGTGCGTGGCGGGGCCGAGCCCCGCGCGCTCACTCCTCGCTGGCCGCGGCCAGCGCGTCGCTCACGCCGTAGCCCGCGGGCTCGTCGGTGAGCATGTCGAGCTTCTCGTAGGCCTTGAGGCCCGTACCCGCCGGGAGGAGGCGACCCATGAGGATGTTCTCCTTGAGGCCCCGGAGGTAGTCGACCTTGCCGCTGATGGCGGCCTGCGTGAGCACCTTCGTCGTCTCCTGGAAGCTCGAGGCCGAGAGGAACGAGTCGGTGCTGAGGGACGCCTTGGTGATGCCGAGAAGCAGCGGCTCCGCGACGGCGGGCTGGCCGCCCTTCGCGATGATGCGCTCGTTCTCGCCCTCGAAGACGGCCTTCTCGATCTGCTCGTCCGGGAGGAAGCGCGTGTCCCCGGGATCCTTGATGCGGACCCGGCGCAGCATCTGCCGAACGATGACCTCGATGTGCTTGTCGTTGATGGCGACGCCCTGGAGCCGGTAGACCTGCTGGATCTCGTCGACGAGCCAGCTGGCGAGCTCCTTCTCACCCTTGACCTTGAGGATGTCGTGGGGGTTCGCGGCGCCGTCCATGAGCGGCTCGCCGGCGCGCACCCGGTCGCGATCCTTCACCGTCAGGTGCTTGCCCTTCGGGATCAGGTACTCCTTCGGCTCACCGACGTCGGGGGTGATGATGACCTTCCGCTTGCCCTTGGTGTCCTTACCGAAGCTGACCTGACCGTCGATCTCCGAGACGACGGCGGCCTCCTTGGGCTTGCGGGCCTCGAAGAGCTCGGCCACACGCGGGAGACCGCCCGTGATGTCCTTCGTCTTCGTGGTCTCGCGCGGCATCTTGGCGATGATCTCGCCGGCCTCGATCTGCTGACCGTCCGCCGGGATGATGTTCGCCCCGACCGGAAGGAAGTAGCGGGCCTCGTGCTCGCCGATCATCACCGGCTCCCCCGTCTCCGGGTTCATCAGCGTGATGCGCGGGCGGGCGCTCGGGTCGCGGCTGTCGATGACGACGCGGCGGCTGAGGCCCGTGACCTCGTCCGTCCGCTCCTCCATCGTCACGCCCTCGACGACGTCGCCGTACTTCACCTCACCGGTGACCTCGGTGAGGATCGGGATGGCGTAGGGGTCCCACTCGGCGAGGGTCGCGCCGCGCTCGACCTCCTGCCCCTCGTCGACGCGCACGAAGCTGCCGTACGTGAGGTTGAAGCTCTCGCGCTCGCGGCCGCTCTCGTCGACGACCTTCACGACGCCGTGGCGGTTCATGACCACGACCTCGCCGCTCGACTTCTTGGCGAAGGTCGCGTTCTCGAACTTCACCTTACCGGCCGAGCGCGTCTCGATGGCGCTCTGCTCGATCTTGCCGCGCGACGCCGTACCGCCGACGTGGAAGGTACGCATCGTGAGCTGC
>JBCDGX010000680.1:0-3592 GCA_038750805.1 Myxococcota bacterium | reverse complement strand
CGGCTACGACGGGCGCCTCGCCCTCGGCTTCCCGCTCAGCGAGCGCATCGCCATCGGCCTCAGCGGCCGCTACATCAACTACCGCTCGCAGGCCCGCAACGACGCCGGCGAGGTCGTGAACGCGACGACGCTCCGCGCCTTCACCCTCGACGTCGCGGCGCGCGTGTCGCCCCTCGAGGGGCTCCACATCGCGGCGCTCGGCTACAACCTCATCCAGACGCGCTCGCCGCTCGCGCCGCTCCAGCTCGGCGGCGGCGCCAGCTACACGATCCGCGACATGGTCACGCTCGCCGCGGACGTGCTCACGGACCTGACGACCTTCGACTCGACCACGGTCATCTACGGCGGCGGCATCGAGCTCCTCGCGGCCGAGACCGTGCCGCTCCGCATCGGCTACCGGCACGACGACGGCCGCGGCCTCGACCAGCTCACGGCGTCCATCGGCTACGTCGACCGTCAGCTCGGCGCGGACCTCGCGCTGCGCCAGGACATCGGCCCCGGCGAGCGCCGGAGCGAGCTCCTCTTCAGCTTCCGCTACCACGTCCAGTAGCGCTCAGTAGCCGCGGCTCCGGAGGACGCGCTCGAGACGCTCGCGGGCCTGGCCGGTCTCCGTGGCGACGGCCCGGCGCAGGAGCGCGTCGACCTCCGGGAGGTCGTTCCGCTGGAGCTGGTCGCGGACGATCTCGCGCTCCTTCGCATCGCCCTGGAGGAGCACCTCGACCATGAGCTCGGCGGCCTCGGGGCTCGGGATGCGGCCGATGCTGCCAAGCGCCTTGTAGCGGACGTCGGACTCCGGCGAGCTCCGGTAGATGCGCTGGAGCGGGTCGAAGGCGTGCGTGAAGTGGAGCGCACCCACGGCCTCGAGGGCCTGCTTGCGCGCGTCCGGGTCCGGGTCCTCGAGGCCCTTCATCACGAGCACGAAGCTCCGCTTGAAGAAGAGCTGGCGCACGGCCTCCATGGCCGCGGCGCGCACGCGCCCGTCCTCGTGCTCGTAGATGCGCTCGAGGGGACCCAGCGTCGTGTAGATCTCGACGCGCCCGAGGTGTCCGGCGAGGCCCACGAGCGTGTCGGGCGTGAGCACCTCGTCGCCGGAGCCGAGCTGGTGCAGCCGGCAGAGCAGCGCGCGGCGCTTGGTGTAGTCCGGCCATTTCGCGTCGAGGAGCACCTCGCCCATGGTCTCGGCGGCGTCCCCGTCCTGCTCCCACTCGACGACGTCGAGGCGCCAGATCTCCGGGTAGGCCGTGTCCATGCGGAGGTAGTCCGGGAAGGGCACGGACTGCCCCTCCTCGTCCGCCACGCCGGCGAGGCGCTTCTGGAGCCGCGCGTAGCGGGCTTTCCGCTTGTCGCCGAGGTCGAGCTCGGCGAGGGAGCCGTAGACCTCGCGCACGCGCGAGTAGCTGCCGACGTCGTTGTAGGCGTCGATGGCCGCCGCGTAGGCGTTCTCGGCCATCTGCTCCGGGGCGCCGTTCTCGAGGAGCTTCTCGGCGGCGAGCACCTGGGTGGCGGCGGCGCGCTCCCGGTAGTGGCGCTCGTAGGGGAGGTTGTAGCGCCGGCAGAACTCGGCGGCCTCGCGGAAGAGCGTGGCCGCGGCGTGGAGCTCCTTCCGCGAGAGCGCGAGCTCCTGGAAGTCCTCGTAGTACTGGAGGACGTAGTACTTGAGGTTGTCCTCCTTGAGGATGCGGATGCAGTTCAGGTAGCCCTCGGCGAGGTTCTCGAAGGCGCCGTCCTTCCCGAGCGTGAGCAGCACCTGGTAGCAATCGAAGGCGCGCTCCCGGAGCCCGCGGGTCTCGAAGCCGTCGGCAGCGGCCTCGAGCAGATGCATGCTGTCGACGATGGCCTTCCGGGCGGCGCTCGTGTCCCCGAGGCGCCCGCAGGCGCGGCCGTAGTTGAAGCGCACGAGCCCGCGCACGTAGAGGTCGTCGCGGAGCGTCGCGCCGTCGCTGAGCCGCTCCCAGAGCACCCGCGCGCCGCGCTCGTCCCCGGCCTCCTCGAGGCAGATGGCGGCGTGCCCGAGCCAGCCGGCCTCGTCGTAGCGCTTGGCGGCCTCGGTCGGCCGGCCGAGGAGGAGATGCGCGCGGGCCTGGTCCGTCGGCGCCTCGCTCGTCCGGAGCGCGGCCTCGACCTGCCCGAGGTAGAGCAGCACCGTCGCGGCGGCCCGGTCCCGGCCGAGCGCCTGATAGGCCTGCCCCATCTTTCTCAGGTAGCCGACGAACTCCTCGTCGATGAGGTGCGCCCGATCGATGAGCGACCAGAGCGGCCCGAGAGCCTCCTCCGGCCGGCCGGACTCCATGGCCGCGGTGGCGCGCCGCCAGGCATCCCGCTTGTCGATGATCGCCACGGGAGGGGTGTAGCACCGGAGGCAGGCGCGGGGTCAGCGGTCCGGTCGCCGCGCGGCGACGGTGCATGAGCAGATCGTGCATTGCGCCGGCATCGCGCCGGAACCGAGAGTGGCGGCTCACCTCGTTTGTGTTGGTTTGCCCCGAAGGAGCCCGTCCATGTCCAAGAGCCACCTCCTCACCGTCGGCCTCGCCGCGATGTTCGGTTACCTCGCGGCCTGCGCCACCCGCGCGGCCTTGCCCACGAGTACGGCCCAGGCATACCCGCCCGTCCCGGGTCAGTTCACCGAGTGCACGGCCGTCAGCCTCTGGATGGGGCGTGGGGTCAACCTCAACGAGCGTGGGACGATCGCCCAGACCGTGCGCGTGCCGCCGGGCTGGAGCGTGGTGGGCGGCGGAGCGCGCCCGCAGAACTTCGAGGGCGTGATGATCATCTGCCGCTGAGTTCGAGCGGAGGCGCGGGTCGCCTGGCTCGCGCCCGCCGCCTCAGCGAAGCGAGGGGTCCACGGTGTCGCGCCAGGCGTCGCTCCCAGCGACGGCGGCGGTGATCCACGCCAGCGCGCTCACCCCGTCGATCTCCTCTTCGAGCCCACCGAGCATGCCGAGGAAGCTGAAGGGCACGGGCGGGACCGCGTTCAGGAGCACGCTGTGGTTCTCCCCCGGCTGGAGAAAGCGTCGGTAGCGCTCCGGGAAGCGCGCGGCGATGGCCCCGGTCTCGCGGAGGATGGCCGCCTCGAAGCGCGCCAGATCCCGCTCCATCAGGAACACCCCGGCGATGACCGCGTCGCGCGTGTGCGTGATCGGCGCGACGCGGAGGTTCGGGTCGACGCTCAGGTTCCACGCGACGAGCTCGACGATGTGGCCCCCGGCCGTGCACTCGGGGCAGGAGGCCGGGATCGCGTCGAGCGCGTTCCATCCTTCGAGGAGCCCTTCGATGAAGTCCGGCTCCCCGTCCCGGGCGATGCCGAGGCCCGAGTCGTTCAGAACGAGGATCTCCGCGTCCGGGTACACACGGCGCACGAGCGGCGCCGCGCTGATGGTGCCGAAGGCGCCGCCGCTCGCGCCCGCGAGCACGATGCGCCGCGGCGCCGGGAACTGCCGCCCGCCCACGTCGAGGGCCGCGCTCAGGTTCTGCAGCCCACGCTGGAAGCTGAAGCCGCTCGTCGAGGGGTCGACGAGGCTCGGCGGCAGGTCCTGGTCCACGTCGCCGGCGAAGAGCGACCCGTCGCAATAGGGCACGTAGAGAAGATCGTGGT
>JBCDGX010000679.1:0-3595 GCA_038750805.1 Myxococcota bacterium | reverse complement strand
CAGTCCTTCGTGCGCGGCGTCTTCACCTTCTTCCTGATGCTGATGGTGAGCGCCTACCTGCTCGTCACAAGCGACCAGATCGTGCGCTTCTTCCGGAACCTCTGGGAGGTCGACCGGCGCCGCTCCTTCGATCGGCTGGTCCGCCGCATCGACCGGGGCCTCGGCGGCGTGGTCCGGGGCCAGCTGCTCATCGCGCTCGTGAACGGCGTGCTCAGTGGCATCGGCTTCTGGATGTTCGACCTCCGCTACTGGCCGGTGCTCACGCTCTTCACGACCGTACTCAGCGTGATTCCCATCTTCGGCACGCTGATCAGCTCGGTGCCGGCGGTGCTCCTCGGCCTCGAGATCTCCTTCGGGACCGGGCTCCTCGTGCTCGGCTGGATCGTGCTGATTCACCAGATCGAGGGGAACCTGCTGAACCCGAAGATCATGGGCGACTCCGCGAAGATGCACCCGGCGCTGATCATCTTCGCGCTCCTCGCCGGCGAGTCCGCCTTCGGCATCGCGGGAACGCTCCTCGCGGTGCCCGTCCTGAGCGTGCTCCAGAGCCTCTTCCTGCACTATCGCGAGCAGGCCATCGGCATCCGCTCGCCGACGCCCACGGACCCGGGCGTCTACGAAGCGCCCCGGACCTGAGCGGGACCTCATCCGGCGGGCGTTTCCCGGGACCGGCGCGGATGCTAATCGTCGCGCCATGGGCCGGTGCGTACTCCTCTTTCTCCTCGCTTCCCTCGGCGCCTGCGGTGGCATGCAGACGCCCCCGCCGGTGGAGGAGGAGACGCCGCCGATCCGCGAGGGCGAGGTCCGGGAGACCGCCGGTGAGGTCACGGTCGTGGCGAGCTCGGTGGGCCTGCCGCCGGAGAACGGGCAGCTCCCCGCCGACGTTCGGCCGCTGAGCTACGCCCTCGACCTGGCCATCGATCCCTCCCGGGCGGGCTTCGCCGGGGAGATCACCATCCGCGCCCAGCTCGACGCCCCGCGCCGGGCGATCTTCATGCACGGCCAGGGCCTCGAGGTGGAGCGCGTCGTCGTGCACTCCGCCGGCAACACGCAGGAGGGCCGCTGGACCGGCGCCGACGACGAGGGCGGCTACGCGATGATCTTCCTCGACCAGCCCGCCGAGGGCGAGGTCGACATCCAGATGAGCTGGACCGCGCCCTTCAGCCGGACCTTGGACGGCATCTACCGCGTCGCCCACGGCGACGAGAGCTACGTCTTCACGCAGATGGAGCCGCTCGCGGCGCGGAAGGCCTTCCCCTGCTTCGACGAGCCGCGCTTCAAGACGCCCTTCGAGCTCACCGTGCGCGGCCGGGACGGGGACGTGGTCTCGGCGAACGCGCCGCTCCTCGAGACGCGCAACGAGTCCGGCCGGAAGGTCAGCCGCTTCGCCGCCACGCCGCCCATCCCCACCTACCTCTTCGCCCTCGCCGTGGGCCCCTTCGACGTCGTCCCGGGCGGGAACGTGCCGGCGCCGGCGGGCATCGAGCGGGAGTCCATCCCCTTCCGGGGCCTCGCGCCCAAGGGCCGGGGCGCCGAGCTCGCCTACACCATGGAGAACGCGCCGGGCATCCTCCAGACCCTCGAGACCTGGTTCGGGAGCGCGTACCCCTACGCGAAGCTCGATCTCGTGGCCGTACCGGACTTCGAGGCCGGGGCCATGGAGAACGTCGGCCTCGTCACCTTCCGGGACTCGCTCCTCCTCATCGACCAGGAGCGGAGCCCGCTGCCCCTGAAGCGCTTCTGGGCGTACATCGTCGCCCACGAGCTCGCCCATATGTGGTTCGGCAACTCCGTGACCATGGGCTGGTGGGACGACCTCTGGCTCAACGAGGCCCTCGCGAGCTGGATGGAGCATCGCGCCGTGGCCAACTGGCGCCCGCCCTACGAGGCCGACGTCGAGCTCGCTCGCTACGTCTTCTCGACCATGGACCAGGACAGCCTGACGAGCGCCCGGGCCATCCAGCAGCCCATCGTCTCGAGCGACGACATCCACAACGCCTTCGACGGCATCACCTACGCGAAGGGCGCGGGCGTGCTCGGCATGTTCGAGCGCTACCTCGGCGAGGAGAGCTTCCAGAGCGGCATCCGGAGCTACCTCGCGGCGCACGCGGGCGGCAACGCGACGGCCGGCGACCTCATGGGTGCGCTCGGCGCGGCGTCCGGGCGCGACGTGGCCACGCCCTTCCAGACCTTCCTCACCCAGCCCGGCGTGCCCGTGGTCTCCGTCGACGTCGACTGCGAGCGCCGGCCCACGCGCGTCACGCTCCGGCAGCAGCGCTACCTGCCCGCCGGCTCGAGCGGTGACGCGGCCCAGCGCTGGCAGGTGCCGGTGTGCCTCCGCTTCCTCGAGGACGGCCGGGCGACGCCGCGTGAGTCCTGCACGCTCCTCACCGAGCCTCAGCAATACGTCGAGCTCCCGGGCCGCTGCCCGGACTGGATCCACCCGAACGCGAGCGGGGCCGGCTACTACCGCTGGACGCTCCCGGAGGCGCAGCTCCAGCAGCTCCGCCGCGGGCTCTGGCGCCTGAGCGTCGCCGAGCGCCTCTCCTTCGCCGACAGCCTGATGGCCGGCTTCGCGTCCGGGGCCATCGACGGCGGCGCCGTGGTCGAGGGGCTCCTCGACCTCGCGGAGGATCCGCATCACGCGGTCGGCACCTACGCCCTCGGCTTCCTCACGCACGTGCACCGGAGCATCGTGGACGACGCCCATCGCGACCGGCTCGAGCGCCGCTTCCGGAGCGCCTACCAGGGCACCTACCGGGACCTCGGCTGGGAGCATCGTGGGCGCGGCGAGGATACGGAGGCCCGGCGCCTCCGGCGCGGCCGGGTCGTGCCCTTCATGGCCCTCGACGTCGCCTACAACCGGACGCGCCGCGAGGGGCGCCTTCGCGGCCGTCGCTACCTCGGCTTCCCCGGCGGCGACCGCCTCCGCACGGACGCCGTGAGCCCGGATCTCGTCGGTACGGCGCTCCGCGTGGCCATGGAGGAGGCGCGGCCCAACGAGGCCCGGCCCCTCTTCGAGCACATGAAAGCGAAGCTCTTCGCCTCGGAGGACGGCGTGCTCCGGCGGCGGCTCCTCGGGGCCATGGCGGCGGCCCGGGACCCGGAGCTCGCCGAGGAGGCTCGGCAGCTCGCGCTCGCGCCGGAGCTCCGGGTGAACGAGGTGCTCGTGCCCCTCGAGGTCCAGCGGCGCATCCCGCGGCTCCGGGACGCGGCCTGGGCTTGGCTCCAAGCGAACGTGGACGCCGTCGTCGACCGCCTTCCCCCCGGCGCCGCGGGCGGGCTTCCGCTGCTCATGGACGAGGCCTGCGACGAGGCGACGGCGGCCGAGGTGGAGGCCTTCTTCCGCCCGCGCGTCGGCGCGCTCCCCGGCGCGCCGCGGAACCTCGCGGCGACGACCGAACGCATCCGGCTCTGCGCCGCCGAGGCCGCGGCGCAGCGGGACAAGGTCCACGCCTGGCTCGGTGGCTGAGCGACGCATGAGCGCGGCGCTGCTCGAGCTCATGGAGGCCCCCGCGGAGCTCGCGGCCTGGGTCCGGGACGTGGTGGGCGACGAACTCGAGCGCGCCTGGGAGGCGTGCCCGGAGCCGCGCTG
>JBCDGX010000678.1:0-3605 GCA_038750805.1 Myxococcota bacterium | reverse complement strand
CGAGCACGGGCCCTACATCGCGCTCCAGCTCGTGGAGGCCCCGACGCTCCGGGAGCGCCTCGGCGAGGGCGAGCTCCCGCTCCTCGAGGCGCTGCGCATCGCGGCGGACGTGGGGCGCACGCTCCAGGCGGCGCACGACGCGCGCGTGGTCCATGGCGACCTGAAGCCCGAGAACATCTTCCTGCTCCCGGGGGGACGAACGAAGCTCGCGGACTTCGGCGCGGCCGTGTTCCTCGACGAGCGGAGCGGGACGGCGCGCACGCGGGTGCGCCTCGGGACGCCCCCCTATATGGCGCCCGAGCAGATCGCCCAGCGCGCCATCGACGGGCGCACGGATGTCTACGGACTCGGTTGCGTGCTCCACGAGATGCTGACCGGCGACGTGCCCTTCGGCCGGGTGGACGCACCCGCCGAGCTCCTTCGTCGCCAGCTCGAGTCCCTCCCGCCGAGGCTTCCGACGCCGAGCTTCCCTTCGGAGGTGCAGCGCCTCCTCGACCGCTGCCTCGCCAAGGAGCGGGCCGACCGGCACGTGAGCGCCGAAGCCTTCGCGCGGGCCGCCGAGCGCCTCGCAGACGGCCTGGTCCACGACGCGGAGCGGGGCTGAGCGTGGCCTCGATTCTGCTCGTCGACGACGATCCGCGGGCCCTGGCGGCCATGCGACGGATCCTTTCACGTGATCATCACGTACGTAGTGCACACGATGGTCAGCAGGCTCTATCCATCCTCGCGATGCACGACGACGTCGACCTCGTGCTCAGCGACCGTGAAATGCCGGGCATGGACGGCATCGAGCTGCTCTCGCGCATCCGGGACCGCCACCCCGGCGTCGTGCGGATCATGCTCACCGGCTCGGCGAGCCTCGACGTCGCCGTGCGCGCGATCAACGAGGGCGCTGTCGAGCGCTTTCTCTTGAAACCCTGTAGTGGCGCGGTCTTACGCGCGGAGATCGGCGAAGCGCTGCGTCGCCAGGGGGAGCGCCGGGAGGCCGCGCGCATCCGCTCGGGGGTTCGGCGACGCAAACGTCAGGACCTCGAAGTATCCCGCGATGCGCGGGGCGCGTACGCTCTCTCGGCGGAACGCGTGAAGACTCTTCATGCACGCCTGGATTCGGGACCCCTCGCCTTTCTGCTCGATGAAGACTGAGCGCCGACGCAACCCCAACCCCTCGGTCATTTCGCAGCGTTGCCTCGTTGGTTCGAAACGATCCGTTCGACACAGAGCTGAAACGTGTAATCTCTGTTATGTGGCCTCGACTGGGGGGGCGAGGTAGGCACCGGGGGGAGCAAAGGGAACGACGGAGATGACGGGCAGCAAGAAAGGGCATGCGGTCGAAGCGGCACGCAAGCTCTTCGATGAGAACGGATTTCACAACACGGGGATCGACGCCGTGGTCACGGGGGCAGCCGTGGCTCGGATGACCCTGTACAAGCACTTTCGGTCGAAGGACGGACTGGTTCAGTCCACGGTCATTCACCACACTGATCGTTTCACCGCGTACCTCGAAGAGGGGATGCGGTCCGGGAGCGACGCCGTGGAGGGCATCGCGAACGCCTTCGTGAGCTGGTGGCATGGGCAGTCCCCCTTTGGCTCGTATCGCGGATGCTACCTGACCAAGGCGCTCGCGGAGTTCTCCGGGATCAGCGAGACCATCGAGTCCGCCGCCCGGAGCGGCATCGAGCAGTACCGTGAGCTTTGTCGACGGGCGGCCCGGGAGTCCGGAATCGCCGACGCCGACGGCTTCGGGGACGCGCTCTTCATCCTGGTCGCCGGGATGAGCGATGTCGCCATGGGCATCGATCCCGCGCAGCTCGAGGGGACCTTCCGCCAGTCGGTCGCGGTGATGCGCCGGGCGTACGCGAACGACGCGGCCGCCTAGTCACCAAGCCGACACGTGTCCGGTCGCTGGTTTCGGCGCAACCTCCGCGGGTAATCGCCTCGAGGACGTACGCCATGGCCGAAACCAGCAACCGCCCGCCCCCTCCCCGGGAGCCGAAGTCCCTGCTCCTGCCGATCGCCGCGGTGGTCGTCGGAGGCTTCCTCGCGTTCGCGATCCCGACCTTCGGTCAGGCGCCGCACGAGGAGGAGGAGCCGGAGACCGAGGCCGCGCCCGAGGACGTGGAGGTGATGGTCACGGTGCGGAGCGAGCCCAACACGGCGTTCGTCCGCGTCGACGGGGTGCTCAAGGGGGAGACGCCCTGCGACCTCGAGCTCGAGGCGAGCCGTGAGGTGGAGATCAAGGTCGAGAAGCCCGGCTACCGCGAGGTGGTGCAGAGCATCACCCCCGAGGTCGGCATGGAGCCCCTCGACGTGGTCCTGCGGGCCGCGCAGTTCGCGATGGCCGTGGAGGTCGACGAAGAGGGCGCGACCATCCTCCTCAACGGCGAGGAGGTCGAGGACCCGGCCAACATCGATCTCGGCGAGGAGCTCCCGGAGGAGCTGAAGATCGAGGTGACGAAGCGCGGCTTCGCCAGCTTCGAGACCACGCTCGCCGCGAGCGACTTCGCGCCGGCCGAGGGCAAGATGTTCAAGCGCCTCTCGGTGACCCTCGAGCGCGCCGTGCGGCGCAGGAGCGGGGGCGGAGGCAGCCGCATGGCGCCGATGGGCCCGGTGCCCTCGAACCCCTTCGGCTGAGCGCGAGGCCGTCGCTCCCCGTGCAGGTGCGGCGGGCCCGGCGCGCGACGCCCCCCCTCTCTACGGGGAGTGTGAGGGCGGGCGGCCAGCTGCACGCTCGGCGGCGCCGGCGCCGAGCAGGTTGTTGATCTTCTCCGCCACAGGCGGCGTGGACGCCGTGCGGCGCTCGTGTGCCTCCGCGAACCCGAGGAAACGTGGTGCGTTTTCGAGGCGAGGGGATGGTGCGCGAGGGTCGTGCGCCGCCGCGGCGGCGTGCCTGCGGAGAAGATCAACAACCTGCAAGGGCTTGGCTGGCCGGGGTCCTGACGGAGCAGCCGGCTGGCGGCTGGCCTTTGGCCAGGCCGTTGGGGCTGGCGGCCAAGACGCTTACCTTCGTTTGGGGGGGGGCGTCGCGCGCCGGACCCGCCGCTCGCGAGATGGAGAGCGGCGGGCGGTCGCAGGGGTGGCAGAACCCCGTGCGCCTCTCGGCGCTGGGGTGGCAGGACGCCGCGCGTTCTTTCTGCGCCGCGGTGATAGAACGCGTGCATGAGCGATGAGAAGGCGCCGAAGGCGCTGAACCGGACGAGCCGGCGGCTCACGCAGGAGCGGAGCCAGGGGGCGAGCCAGGCCATGCTCCACGCGACGGGGTTGAGCCGCGCGGACCTCGACAAGGCCCAGGTGGGCATCGCCGGCGTCTGGTACGACGGCAACCCCTGCAACATGCACCTCGGCGACCTCGCCGCGCGCGTTCGGGCGTCGGTGATCGCCGAAGACCTCGTCGGCATGCGCTTCTTCACCGTGGGCGTGTCCGACGGGATCAGCATGGGGACCGACGGGATGAGCTACTCGCTCCCCTCGCGAGAGCTCATCGCCGACTCGGTCGAGACCGCCATGGGCGCCCATTTCTACGATGGGCTCGTGGCGCTCCCGGGCTGCGACAAGAACATGCCCGGCTGCGTCATCGCCATGGCCCGGCTCAACCGGCCCGCGCTCAT
>JBCDGX010000677.1:0-3620 GCA_038750805.1 Myxococcota bacterium | reverse complement strand
CGCGGCCAGCAGCCGGCGCCCGAGGACGATTCCCGTACGCGCGCTGAATCGCGTCGGCGCCAGGTACGTGTAGACCTCTCTCAGCTCGTCGTTCGACATCGAAGCTCTCCCGCATCGCGACCGGCCTCCCCCGTGGAGGCGTCGCGCGACGCGGCCTCTCCTCGGCCGCCCGTCACCCCAGTTGCGCGGATTTCTTCGCCGGCCGCCGGCGCGCCCGACGAGGACCCCGCGGGGTGTCATCGATGACCCCAAATCGCACCCGAGGTGCGCTTTGGCGGCGAATTCCATCGCGCGGCGCAGCCAGCCTGCGCCGACGGGATGAAATTCGCTCCTGCGGCTGTCCAAGCCGCGGCCAGCGTTGCTCGCCGGCAACGAGTCCGGGCCTGGCCTCCGACGCGCGGGTCATCGATGACACGCGAACAAGGCCCGCGCGGCGACTGCGGATGAAATTCGCCTCCCAAGCGCATGCGCCGCGCGTGCCTTGGACGATGGCCGCGCCGATGCACACCCATGCGGGTCGCCGACATCCGCGACGCGTCGCCGCTAGTCTCTCGGCGTGGAGACGTGGATCGCCGAGGTCACGGGCGCGCGCCGGGCGCGCCGCGGGGAGCGCCTGGCCTCCCTCTGGAGCGGCTACGGCGAGATCGTGCGCGTGCACCTCGAGGGCGGTCCCGCGCCCACGGTCGTCCTGAAATCGGTCACGCCTGCCCAGGCGAACGCCCACCCCCGCGGCTGGGCGTCGAGCCGTTCGCACGCGCGCAAGCTCCGCTCCTACGCCGTCGAGGCCGCGTTCTACCGGAGCTTCGCCGCCCGGAGCCGCGCTCGTGTGCCCACCGGCTACGGCGTGAAGGAGGTGCCCGGGGGCTGGCGCTTTGTCCTCGAGGACCTCGATGCGGCCGGATACCCCGAGCGGCGCCGGGCCCTGAGCGACGCCGACGTCGACGGCTGCCTCGCATGGCTCGCCACGTTCCACGCGACCTTCCTCGACGTGGAGCCTCGGGGCCTCTGGGCCGAGGGGACCTACTGGCACCTCGGGACCCGCCCGGACGAGCTCGAAGCGATGGCGCCGGGGCCGCTCCGCGACGCCGCGGCGGCCCTCGACCGGGCGCTCTCCCGCTGCCGCTACCGCACCCTCATCCACGGCGACGCGAAGGTGGCGAACTTCTGCTTCGGCCCGGCCGGCGTCGCGGCCGTGGACTTCCAGTACGTGGGGGGCGGCTGCGGGATGAAGGACCTCGCCTACCTCTTCAGCTGCTTCGGCAGCGCGCAGCTCGAGGCCGGCATCGAGGGCTACGTCGATCGCTACTTCGCCCACCTCCGGAGCGCGCTCGAGGCATCGGCCCATGACGTGGGCGACGTCGAGGCCGAGTGGCGCCCCCTCCTCCCCCTCGCCTTCGCGGACTTCGAGCGCTTCCTCGCCGGCTGGGCCCCCGCGCACCCGAAGCGCGACGCCTTCGCCCAGGCCATGACCGAGCGCGCGCTCGGGAGCCTTTGAGGCGCGGCCTCGCCGCTCCGCGAGGCGTCAGCTCTCGCCGATGCGGGCCATGACGTAGCGGAGCATGGACTCGAAGCGGTCCGGGACCGAGCCCTGGTGGCGAAGCTCCGTCGGCTCCCAGGTGTGGGTGATCCCAACGCGATCGAGGGCCTCGTGGAAGCGCTCGGTAGGGACGAAGAGCAGCGGCTCGTCGGGCCGGCCGCAGGTCAGATAGAGGTGGTCGTCGAAGCGGCGAGCACGCGCGAGCCCTTCGTCGTCGTCGAGCCAGGTCACGGGGCTCTCGGCGAGCCAGCGCGCCCAGACTTCGTCGATCACCTCGCCGGTCCGGAGGTCGATGGGCCAGCGGAAGCCCCGCGGCGCCGCCGCGTCCGGCGACCACTCCACGGCGTAGCTGATGAGCTGACCCGGCCAGCCGAGGGCGTCCTCGGTGTGGATCCAGCCCTGCCAAACCGGCTGGGCGCGCCGACCGCTGGCGTCGAGCAGCCAGGACGCGAAGTCGAGTGCGTCCGGGGACGACGCCGCGATGGTGCCCCAGACCTCGGGCCGGCGGAGCGCGATCGAGACCGCGTTGAAGCCCCCCGTGGAGTGGCCGACCACCGCGCGGTGGTCACGCTCCGGGAGGGTGCGGAGGCGCCCGTCGACGGCCGCGATCACGTCCCGGGTGACGTAATCGGCCCAGGGGCCGGTGATCGGGGAGTCCACGAGGTAGCTCGCGCCCGTCGGGGTCGACGTGTCGACGCCCACCACGATGGCGTCGCCCGGCGGGTTCCCCAGGTCGAGGAGCGTCCGGAGGAGCTCGGCCACGCCGCCGGCGTGGGAGCCGCCCATGCCCGGCAGGCTGTAGATGACGGGGTAGCGGCGCGCCGGGTCCTCCTCGTAGTCCGCCGGCAGGTACGCACAGAGGCGGGCCGTCTCGTCGCCGCCTGCCGTGCCGCGCGGCGCGGGCAGCTCGAAGAGCTCCACACGCTCCCCGACGCAGCGCTCCTCGGCCGGCGGCGGTTCCTCCGGCGCCTCGAGGGTGAGCTCGACGCGAGTCTCCTCGCGAAGGTCCACGGGCGGCGAGACGGCCCCGGGGCGGGCGTACATCGCGAAGACCCCACGCGCCGGAGGCGCGAGCCAGGCGACGAGGTGCACCTCGGGGCCTCCCGCGACCGGGAGCTCGAAGGGCACCGTCCCCGTGGAGTCGGCCGGGAGCACGAGGGCGTGCGCGCCGGCCGCGATCACCGCCTCGAAGCCGCGCGCCGGGTCCGCGAGGAGCTCCGGCTCGAGCCAGGACACGACCACGCCCGCTTCGACCTCGGGCGGCAGGGTCACCGTGCCTCGAGCCACCCGAGGAGAGGCCTCGGGTACCTCCACGGGCGGGGTGGTGGCCCCGCCGCAGGCTGCGAGCGCGAGGGAGGCGAGGACGAGTCCCCAGGGATGCACGAGAGCTCGGAGGCGCATGGCGGGAGACTACCCGCTCTCCAAGCGAGGGTCGCAGGGAGCTCGTGGTGGGGGTGCGCGGGGGACGAGAAGGCCCCAGACCGCAGACCATGCGCGTGCTCCTCCTCCTCGCCACGTTCCTCGGCGCCTGCGAATGCGGTGCGAGCCCTCGGGAGGGAACGGCGGAGGAGCGCGTCGAAGGGCCCGAGGCGGCCATCGCGGCCGAGGGGCTCGTGCTCGTCTGGGAGGTCGAGAGCGCGCGCTGGGGACGCGAGCTCTTCATGCTCAAGGAAGACGGGCGGGCCCGCTTTCTTCAGGAACCGGGCGGGCTCCGCGGAGAGCAAACGCTGACCTCCGGGGAGCTCGCGCAGCTCCGGGCGGACCTCACCTCGGCCGACGTCTGCGCCGTGCGCTCGCGCCGCGAAGGCGAGCCCGACGAGAGCCGACCGACGCTCACCCTCGCCATGGACGGGCTTCGCTGCGAGCGGCGGCTCTGGTGGGGCGAGTGGCGGGAGACCGCCGCCTGGCCGGTGCTCGAGCGCTGGCGGCGCCAGCTCCAGACGGTCGCGGCCTCGCAGCCGCGGGCCGCCGAGCGCGCGAGCCCCGCCCCGGCTCCGAGCGCCCCGGCTCCCAGCGCCCCGGCTCCGAGCGCCGCAGGAGCCGAAGGCGCGCCGAGCACGGGGGCTTCGGCCGAGGCGCCCGG
>JBCDGX010000676.1:0-3626 GCA_038750805.1 Myxococcota bacterium | reverse complement strand
TCGCCGACGCGGACGCGAGCAAGGCGCGCCTGGCCCCGCTCGGCGTTCACCTGAAGGCGCTCGGCGTCGCCACGGAGGGGCTGCCTTCGCTCATCGCCCTCGCCTGGGTGCCGCCGGGCACGGCGCCGCGGGTCAGCACGCTCGGCGCGATGCAGACGCCGGCCTTCGACGCCCTGGCGGACGCGCGGCCGCCCTGGGAGGGGCTGCTACGCCACGTCGACACGATGCGCTGAGCGCGCGCGGCCTTCAGACGCCGATGAAGAGGCGGTGGCCGAAGTTCCGCTCGAGGCGGCTCTGGAAGATCTTCGAGGCGGCGGCCTCGATGTCGTACTCGACGCGACGGAAGGCGAACTCCCGGCTCTCCGTGTCGAAGGTCGTGTAGCTCGCGCGGTTGTCGTAATCGCGGGGCTGACCGACGGAGCCGACGCTCACGATGTACTTCTTGCCCGGTTCGAGCGTGAAGTCCTGCGCCGGGAGCTCCTCGACCTCATCGGGCTGGAGCGCGAAGACCTTGCAGAGGTGCGAGTGGCCGATGAGCGTGATGTCGCCGAGCTCGTCCCAGATCTGGAGGCACTCGCGCGCCTGCTCGGGCGCGAAGATGTACTCGAACTCCTCGAGGCGGAGCGGCGACCCGTGGCAGAGGTGGACGCCGGTGTCGTCCACGATGTGCTTGTAGGGAAGCTGCTTGAGCCAATCGAGGTTCTCGCTCGAGAGGACGCTCGCGTGGAGGTCGAGCGCTTGGCGCGCGGCCTCGTAGTAATACGAGTAGTCCATGCGGCCGGCGACGGCGGCGTCGTGGTTGCCGAGGATGGTGACCTCGGCCGTGTCGCGCACGAGGTTGGCGCACTCGTTGGGACTCGCGCCGTAGCCGACGACGTCGCCGAGACAGTAGAAGCGATCGATCGACTCGCCCTCGAAGGCAGCCATCACGGCCGACATCGCTTCGATGTTGGCGTGTACGTCGCTGAAGATGCCGAGGCGCATGGTCGAGGGGGAGCCGACGTTTTAGATCTGGGGGCCCCGAAAGTCCATGCGGAATCGCCCGGGCTCGGACCTCTGAAGGTGACGTAACGTCATCGATATGGATGGGTCCATCTTCCTGCGCTGGGAACCCCGCGCCGGCAGGAGCCCGTCAGGCGCCGAGGAGGCGGCGGGTGAGGGCCTGGGGCCCCGTGGCCTCGGCCGGCCCTTCGGAAGCGGCGCGCGCGTCCGCAGCGGCGCCGGCGCGGAAGTCCACGGCGGCTTCGAGGGCCTCCCGGACGAGGGCCTCGTCTCGCGGGAGTGCCGACGCGACCTCGGGAAACGCCGCCTCGAGATGCGCCAGGAAGTACCCGGCCCGGCGAAGCGAGAGCCGCCCGAGGGCGAGCTCGCCGAGGGCCGCGCGGGAGCCGGCCTCGCCGAGGCTCGCGAGCACCCGGGCCACCTCCCGCCAGCTCTCGGAGCTCTCGGTCTCGAGCAGGCGGGCGAGGTCCGGCGCCGCCGAGGTCGCGCCGATCTCCCCAAGGCCGAGGGCCGCGGCCTGGCGCACCACGGCGCGGGGCGCGCGCAAGAGCGCGATGAGGGGCCCCACGGCTTCGTCGCCGCGTCGTACGACCGGCTCGAGGAGCGCGGCGAGGCCGTCGGGCTGCATCTCGCGCATGGCCCCGACGACGGGCACCAGATCGGCCTGCGGGCGGGCGACCAGCATCAGCGCGGCGGCGAGGCGGGTGTCCGGCTCGCGGAGGCGGCGCACGAGCTCGGCGTCGTCGAGGGTGAGGAGGCCGGGCTCCGTGGGCGGCCCGCCGACGAAGGCTTCCGGTACGTAAGCGGCCTTTTCGGGGGGTGCGCTAGGCCGGGGCGGAAGCGACGAATGCACTTCACCAACGTCCTCCTCGGCGGCGGGCACTCGGGCGAAGGCGTCCTCCTCGACGTAGGCGTCCTCCTCGGCCGGCACCTCGGCGTAGGCGTCTTCCTCGACGGGCGCGTCTTCCTCTCCGAGGGCACCTTCCTCGGCGAGGGCGTCCCCGTTGGGCACGGCCTCGGGCTCCGGGGGCGCGACCGGGGTCGTCGGCGTGTCGGACGCCTCGACGGCTTCTTCGGCGAGGAGCTCGACGCTCTCGGCGAGCGCCGGGGCCGCCTCTTCGGAGGCCTCGCGGTCGAGCGTGACGGCGGCCGCGTCGAGCTCGGCGTCACCGTCGTCGACGAAGGCGACCAATGCCTCGTCCGCGAGGGGGAGCTCCTCCACCGCGTCCGCCTCGCGCGCGTCCTCGGCCTCGGCCTCCCACTCGACCTCGTCCTCGGGGGCCGCGAGATAGGCCGCGAGCCCGCGCGCGCCGACGACCAGGTCGACGTCCTCGACGTAGGGAGGCAGCGGCGCGTCGGTGGCCTCGGTGAGACGCGCCAGGAGCGCGGCCCGCTCGGCGAGCGCCCGGTGCCGCAGCGCCCCGGGAACCACGAGCACGAAACACGGCAGCTCCGGGTCGTGAAAGACGTAGGGCACGGCGAGGGCCTCGTCCGCGACGCCGTGCAGCACGCCGTCGAGGCAGGCCTCGCGGAGCTCCGGATCCGTCGCGACGTTGACCGCGACGAGCACCTCCTGGAGGCGGGTCCCGCCGTCCTCCTCGAGCACGTGCACCAGCTCGCGCCGGGTGCGACCGAGGGCGCCTTCGAAGGTGGAGTGTTCGGGCGGGATCACGGTCGGAGCGCTCCCGGAGCGGGCGGCACGACTACCACGGGCACGGCCCCCGCCGCCAGGGTGCCGTGTGGGCAGGCGCGGCGCGGGCGCTATGGTCGCGCCCATGTCCGATGCTCCCGACGCGGTGCGCGATCTCGCGACGGCCTGCGTGGCCTCCGTGCGCTCCACGCTCGCCTTCGACCTCGACTTCCGCCCCGAGACGCTCGCGGTCCTCGACCACTACGCGAAGGAGGTCGTGAGCGACTCCGAAGAGGCCATCCTCCAGCTCGTCGCGCCCATGTGCGGCGCCTATTTCGGCGAGGTCCTTCGCCGGGAGATCGGCGCCGCCCGCTGGCACGCCGAGGACGACCGGCACCGCCTCTGGCGCATCGAGTGCGAGAGCTTCTTCTTGCACTTCAACCCCGTGGGGGTGGCCCTCGAGGTCATTCACGGGGCCGACGCGCCGGGCTGGTACGCGCATCTGCAGTTCCTCGACGACGATCGCTCCCTCGTCGAGTCCACGGTGACCAACCTCGGGGCCGTGAAGAGCGAGGACTATTACCGCTTCACGACCCGCCACGAGGTCTTCCAGGGCGTCGCGGCGAACCTCGCGCAGAAGCCGCGCGAGAAGGGCCAGCCCGTGTACTTCGGGCCGGAGATCTACGCGGCCGCGGCCGAGCAAGCCCTGGACGCGGATGGCCACGCGGACGACTGAGGACGGCGCCATCGGCGCCGGCGGCTGAGCGCTACTCGCGGCGACGCCAGCGGGGGATGGCGACGCGTCCGGGCACCGCGACGGGCCGGCTCCGCGCCGCCTGGAGCCCGAAGGGACGCATGCCGCCGATGCGATGCACGCCGGCGGGGACGTGGGGGAAGTGCCGCGTCACGCCGGGCGCCAGCCAGCCGAGGGGCGTGCCCCGTGCCGTGACGATCAGCCGCGTGCGCCCGGCGTTCGTCACCACGAGGCCGCGAC